>CAINDV010001360.1 GCA_903847485.1 uncultured Verrucomicrobiota bacterium | reverse complement strand
CCGACATTCTTGTCGGCCATTGCTTGGACAACCGAACCGCGCCGACAAGAATGTCGGCGCTCCGGTTTGGAGGCGGCTCCGCAGAAGCGTCGCCCTACCAGCATCGGGGTTTTGGCGGCGGGCTGGTTCATGGAACGAAGATCGCAACTTAGGCGCTGGGCGTCAATGCCCGTTCGGCGCTGGCTGTCATTGCACCGGTGGCGTGGGCGGTGCCGTCGGCGGTTAAGAGATTACGGGTTGCTTTCACGGGCTGCCTATGGCTGAGTCATGCCTCTGATGCGCCAGGCCGGAGCCACCTTGCTGGGGTTGAGCCAGGAGAAACTCTCCATGGTCGTCCCGTTCAGATACCACACACCGATCTCGCCGCTGTCCGACTGCCAAAGGATCATCGGCTTGCCGTCTGCCTTCCGGTTGCCCGCCCCCACTATCTGCCAACTCGGAGTCACCTGCTCCGGTGTAAGTGCCACGTAATTCGTCGCCACCAGGCCGTTCAGGAACCACGCCCCGACCGAGCCAGCCTTGTGCCGCCACAGAATCTCCGGGCGGTGGTCACCGTTGAGGTCCAGCGCGCCAGCCATGCGCCAGTTCGGGTCCACTTTGTTAGGGGTAAGGTAGCTGGCATTAGTCATGGTAGCGCCATCCATAAACCATAGCCCCAGCCAGCCCACGTCGCTCTGCCAAAGCACCTCTGCCTTTCCGTCGCCGCTCAAGTCCGGCGTGGCTACGATCTTCCACTCCGGCCCCATCTTGGCTGGAGTGAGGGCGGCGGCGCTGGCGAGCACGGTGCCATTCAGGTTCCAGAGGGCAAGCGCGCCGGCCTGGTGCTGCCAGAGCAATTCCGGGCGGCCATCGCGATTGAGATCGGCCGCTGCCATTAGTTGCCAGGTCGGGTCTATCTGGCTAGGCGTGAGCAGTATGCCCCCATTGAGCGCGAGATTGGTGCCGTCCATGTAGTAAGCGGCGAGCGTGCCGTTCGTGTGTTGCCAGTAAATGGTCCAAGTGTCGGTGCCGGCTTGGAACACGGTGTGGGTCTGCCCCGAAATGGCGAGCACGGCGGACCGCGCCGTGGCCGCCGGGTTGGCGTCCACTCGATAGACCAGCGTCCCCGGAGTGGCCCCCGCCGCCCCGGAAAGAATATGCACCCACGGCGCAGGGTTGGTGACCGAGTAACTGAGGCCGCAATTGTGACTCACGATCACGCTATTGGTGCCGCCGCTAGGACCGAAGCCCGCGTTGGCTGCCGAAACGGAGTAGGCGCAGACCGTGAGCGTAGCGTTGCTGCTCTTGGCCCAGCCAGCCGCGTTACTGACCCAGACCGAATACTGCCCCGCATCTCCCGGCTGGACGTTGTTGACCACCAGCGTGGGTGTATAGACTCCGGTGTAATGCCCTCCCTCGGTCAGATTCGCCCCGTCTTTTTGCCACTGCCAGGTAAGACTGGGACCCGTGGCACTGGCCGTAAAATACGCCGTTGCGCCAACGGCAACGGCCTGGTTGGTCGGTTGCCGGGTGACGACCGGCGGCACCCCAGCTTGGGTGACAGTGAACGACTGCCCGCCGACAGTGATGGTGCCGGTGCGTGTGCTGGCCGAAGTGTTCGCGTCCACGGAGTAGGTGATCGCGTGTGAAACGCCACCACTGCCACCGCTGGTGATGTGCAACCAATAAACGCTGGCGCTGGCCACGATGCTGCCGCCGCAGGCGTTGGACACCGATCCGCTGCCGCCCGCCGCGGCAAACATGGCGCTAGCCGGTGAGAACACATTGTAGCAAACCCCGAGGCTGACCACCGCGCTGTTGGTCCAGCCGGACGCGTTATAGATTTGGGCCTGATAATAACCGGCGTCGGCGGCTTGCGCCCCGGCAATGACCAGCGTGGCACTGTCCGCGCCGCTGATATGGGCGTTGTTGGCCAGCACCGCACCGTCCTTATACCAGCGGAAGAAGAGGCCGGAACCGGTGACGCCAACCGTGAAGTACGCCGTTGCCCCAGTCGCCACGACCTGGCTGACGGGTTGTTGGGTAATTGCCGGCGGCACCCCACCCTGGGTGACGGTGAACGACTGTCCGCCGACAGTGATGGTGCCGGAGCGCGGGCTGGCTGAAGTATTTGCATCCACGGTGTAGTTGACCGTTCCGTTGCCGCTGCCGCTGCTGGTGGTGTGAAGCCAGCTTTGATTGGCCACTGCCGCCCAAACACAGTCTGTGGAGCTGGCCACGGACAAGCTCCCACTGCCGCCGCCGGCCCTAAAACTAGCACTTGAATCCGATAGGGAGTACGAGCACGTTTCTTGCACCCATCTGACGTAATCAACGTAGAAAGTCGCCGGTCCATCCGTTGAACTGATTAGGAAGACGCCGTAGATGCGACTCAAGTCCACCCCTCCCGCGAAAAGGCTCACAGGCAATGAGATCGCCTGCCATGCGCCCCCTGTGGATGGAACGACTACCCCGGCCTTTTGATTCTGCGGCCCTTCTAGCTCCACCCGAAGACTCTTTGTGCTCTTCAGATAAAACCTGATCTCACCAGCGGTGTAGTCGCGCATGTCCATCTGCTTGAAAATACCCCAGCCGAGCCAGGCGCAGGAGGGGCCTGACGCCGAGAGGCAGTTCGTGCCTTCGGGAGAGGCGGCATCGGCAAACTTCCCATCGTACAACGGCGAACACCCAGCCGACTGCCACGTAAAGAGGTCCGCAGGCGCCCCAGGGATGCCCGCGTCGGAATAGACGACGAAAGGGCTCGTCTCGGCCGCCTGAGCATTCAAGAATGCGCTCGACGCTGCCAAAGCAGCGACTGCAAATGCAACCGTCACAGAATATACAAGAGTCTTTTTCATGCGCGAACTAGTTATTTGTTTTTGAATCAGGTTTATACCTTTGGAGAGATAAGTGGGCGAAACATGCTCGGTCAATGTTGCCATCAGATCATTGCCGCACCGCGAACGCCTCGTCTAGAGCGTGGGCCAACAACTCAGTCCTGGGTAAACCACCGCCGCCAGCCGCCGGCGGGGAATAGTTCGCCGGCACGAGGTACGCAGCTACCTGCGTGAATTCGTTATCCACGCCACCGGTTATCGCGTCGCAACTCCATCGCCCATCAAAGTTGATCGCCGTCAAGGGCGCTGACCAATACGGCTTGGTCCACCAGCCTCCCCTCACCTGGATGTACACGGCGACGCGGTAATCAGCCGGCGTCACGCCCAGCGCATTGCCTACCACCATGCGTTCACTGCTGCCGCTTGGGGGAACGGACGTGACCTCGAACTTGAATGGCCCACCTGCATTGGTGGTGGAGCGCCACCCCTCGAATACCTTGTACATGTCTGGCTTCAGCACACCGTTTTCGTCCCACATACCCCAGTGGGCACCGCGCTCGCCCTCCGCCTGCCGCTTCCATGCCTCGTCGAACGCCTCGAAATAGAAATAGCCCGCACAGCTCACGCCGCTCTCCGCCCAGGAAACGAAATCAACTGTATACCGCGCGGCGTTGGTCTGAGAAGGAACGGCGCTGCCTACCGTTTCGCCCGCGCTCGGCCACCCGGTTTCCGAGATATACACTGGCTTTGTTCCCTGCAAGTCCACGAATTGCTGGAAGGCTCCATTGAAGTTGACGATTGCGTTCGCTACATCCTCACCGGCCCAATATGGATAGATGTTCACCAACAGGACGTCACACGCCGCAACCAGATTGGAACGCCATCGCAGTTCAGTGTTCGGCTCCGCCGTCGTAACTGGGACAGCGGGAACCTCCGCTCGAAAGGCCTGGATATACCCGATGAGTGCGTCTTCCGAAATGTCTCTCCGGTAAAGTGTCTCGCTGCCGACGATGGCCATATCCACGTAGCCGGCTTTTGCGGCGGCGATCAAAGCGCTCATCTGTGTATCGTTGGCCGCCGCATCGCCGGAGAGCCAGGCACCAATCGCCGTTTTCAAACCCAATTCATGGGCAATAGGCCCGATGTTTTCCATGCCGCTGTCCAGCGCATACGACCTGACCCACTTGGTGAACGGGGCAATGGCCGAAAGCCGCTTACGCATCTGTTCCGCCGTGACAACCGAGCCGGTAGCGGGACTCTGGCCGGGCAGATAAGCGCCAAAGCTCAAGCCAAACACCGGCGTTGTCACCCGGATGGCGCTGAATGTTGCGTTGGTCACGGTTGGTGCCACCTCCAGAGAGGCAGGGCTGAAGGCAAAGCCCGCCAGCGAGGGCGTGACAGTGTATTGACCATCCGCCAAAGCACCGGAGTAGAAATACCCGGTCGCCTCGGTCGTCACGACCACGTTCGAGCCGGCGGAATTGGTAATGCTCACGGTTGCATTGCCCACTCCCACGCCGGCGGTGTCCAATACGAAGCCTGTAATGTATTTGATCGCCGTGAAGTCCGCATTGGTCGCCGAGGGCACAACGTCCCTGGTCGGCGGGATAAAACCATAGCCAGCGCGTGCCGGAGTGATCGTGCAGTTGGTTCCGGGCAAACCCGCCAAATAGTAATAGCCGGAAGTTCCCGTCTGGGTAACGAGGTTCGAGCCGCCTGGGAAGGTCAGCGTCACGGCCACCTGGCTCAGGCCGGCACCAGCCGGCGTGCGCACATAGCCGGCCAGAAACCGACTGGCGGTGAAGTTCACGTTGGTCGCGGTGGGCGTGACCACCGCAGCCGCAGGATTGAACGCGTAGCCGGTCAGCGAGGGGGTGACGGTAAAATTGCTACCCGTCAAAGAGCCAAAGTAGAAGTAACCCGCGGTGCCGGTGGTAGCGATCACGTTCGACCCGGCCGGATGGCTTAGCGTGATGGTCGCATTGCTGATGGCCCGGCCAGTCAGGTCAAAGACATAGCCGGAAATGAAGTTCCCAGGGGAGGGGTCACTGCCACCCCCGCCACACCCGACGAACAGCGCGCACAGCGCGGCAATGGTGCCAGCGCCAGCCAGCAAAAGTCGTGTTGATTTCATAGTGCTATTCCGTGGTAAGAGTTCCCGTTGCCAGGAGTGAAAAGTCATGGGCTGGGTCGAACAAATCGAGTTGCCAATGTCCAGCCGGCCAGCCTTCCTGCGTTTCCAGCCACACGTAATTCGAGGCCGCTTCGGCCCGAACCAACTCAGTTTCTTGAAAAACGACTTTCTGCTCATCGCGGTTGCGCCATACGGCCAGGACATGCGACACGCCGCCGGACCAAATGTGGTTCTCGAACACTCCGCAAATCTTCGTTGCGCCGGCTTTGACGCATGCGGTCGTGGCGATGATTCGCCCGGAAGCATCTGTAGCGGCGGCGAAGCCAATGGGCACAACCGAGCTAGGGGTGGTGGCTGCTGGAGTAGCCTCCGTCTTTCCCTTGTCACCCCGCACGGCTTGAAACCAATTCGCGCAGAAACCAGCCAAGCTCTCCGCATCCTCAGGCACCAACTCCGCCGGCATCCGAACGGCGTCGCGGAGCAACTCCAGGAGCTTTGCTCGGTCGTTTTGCGCAGCCAGGTGTTTGGCCAGAGCGCGCACGTCTGCCGCTGCCAGATTTGATACTCCCGAGACTTCACCCGTGCGGGCAAACGCACTCAACTGCTCGTACGCGCCGCGGAGTGCCTCCGGCACTACGGTCCCACCTGGCAGTATGGTAGAATAATTCTGGCGGGCCGTGGTTGCAGCCGCCAGTGCCCGTGGCTGCCAAACTCCGGGGCGCTGGCTGTTTGAAAAGGGCGATTCTTTCTTGGTGAGCAAAGTTGCGGCTTGCCTTGGGGAATCACGATCCGGAGCCGGCTCGCTATGCTCACGAAGCAGGGCGTAGGCACCTGCCAAGCAGACCAAGACAACTGCCAGCAGGCAGAGTTGGCTCTTTGCCTTCACACTCGGCCTCCGTGCCAACTGCCAGGTACTGTGCGACAGCGGAACTCGCCCCTCCGGCGGCTACGCGTCTCCTTCAGCAATTCCATTTGGTCCTCCTACCGGGATTCAAACCGGACATCGTCGAGATAAAACGTCGCGCCTCCGGGATTGGCATCCCAATTTGCCGTCCAGCCGAACCCGCCGATGATGTGCTTGAGCTTGGCCCCCTTCAAATCAATCTCATATTCGCGCCATTCCTTGCTTAGGGTGAAGGTTCTGGCGCGAGCGGCCTTCAAACTGTCGCCATACGTGGCACTGATGCCCCCGACTTTGAACTCGATCTTACATTCCCGATCCGCTTTGGCCCAGAAAACCAGGCGGTTGTAAGCGGAGAGGTCGTAGCCTTGACCTTCAAAATCCTTGGAGGTGCCCCAATTGTTGGCCGGCTTCTGCCAATAGACACCGGCCCATTTGCATGGGGGAGAGTAGTCACAGGTATGCGGCCCCTTGCCCGTGGTGCTGTAAACGACCTTGATGCAGGATGCTCCGGCGTGAGGCTCAATCTGGCAGTCTTCCTGAAGAACAATGTCACCGCAGTCGCCCATGTAGCCGCTTGGAGCAAAGTGGTTTGAAGGTGAACGCGAATCCTGATAGACGTAAAATGCGCCTGTTGACTGAATCTGGGCCGGCACTGCGCTTGTTGCCGCCGGCGCTGGTTTGGTACTGCTAACCGCCACTGGCTTGCTCATTAGGGTGGTGGCCAAGGGCTTGGGCGTCCGATCCGCGCGAAAGATGCCCCAGTGTGGCTCCACGGGCAGATGCGTCTTCCACGTCAAGTCAAAGCCCTCGAAATAGACAAAGCGCACTTCGGTCTTCGCTAGTCCCAGGTAGTAGTCCTGCTGGCTCTTCTCGGTCAGACGATTGTTCTTGTCGCCGGCCGTGGGTAATCCGACTTCCTTGCACCACACGAACTTCTTCGTGCGCCGTGTTAGATCGCGATACGACTCCAGTGTCCAATCCACTGCCCGTGCCGGTTCGATTTGGTTTTGGAAGTACGGATGGACGTTCGGGAACACCCAATCGCCGAGTTCCAGCACCTCGTCGGCGGAATAGTCGTGGAACTCTTCCGACGTACTGACGGGCTTCCCGGTTGCTTCGCGGAACTTCTGTAAGGCAGTGGCCAGCTTCTCCAGGCTGTAACGCCCAGGATACCCTTCATTGCCGACGCAGTAACCCAGGACAATGGGATTGCCGGAGACTTTCTTTGCGGCCTCGAATTCCTCTGCGGAAGCAATGTCCCAGACACCCACGATCATTCCTTCGAAGCCGGCTTCCTGCGCTAAACTCACCAGCGATTCACCCAAAGGCCCTGCGCAACTGTAGGTGACCAAGCCGCTGAAGTGGGCCTTGCGCAGCGTCTCCAAGTCCGCTCGCAGCACTTCAGCCGATGGAGCAATGCCTCGGTTCGGATCCGAGTGGGTGGGTGAATAGGCAACCCAGCGGAGATTGCCGGCTTGGTCCGGTAACCTGGACGGCATTTCGCCTAACACCGGAATACACGCGAAAGCAAGCACTGAAAATCCATGCCATAGAAGCCTCTGGAGGTAACGAACCCACCGTATGGTTGTGATAGTTTTCATTTTGACTCGACTCTTTGACTAAGCGCTCTCTCAATAACAGGTAGTTTTTCGTCCTTGGCGGCAGCCGCTGGCGACCAAAAGAATCCATTCGTATCCCAGCAACGCCCATGACCGTACTCTAGTGTTGCTCGGAAGGCGTCCCTTGCCTTTCGCAGGGCATCTTGGTCTGGCTGCTGTCCTTCAACCCAAAACTTAGACAAATTGAGGTAGGAATCGCCTTTAAGCCACCAGCAGGTTGCCACCAAGTTCAAAGAACCACGGGACCGAGTTTCTCTCGCCTCTGCGGCATTCACCGACTCGCCGAAATGTGGTGAAATTCCAGCCTGGGTAACCTCTTCCTGCTCCAATCGGGCAGCCACCTCGAATTTAGTGATGCATTCCTGGGCGTATTTGATCGCCAACAAGTAGTTATTTGTGTGGTATGGTCTCCAGACCAGCCTGCTTAGTTCCTCTGCTTCATCTGCCCCTAGCCGCCTAACGATAGGGTCAAGGTTGCCATTCTGCGGAGAAGCAGGCCCCGGCACATATACTACCCCGCCGGTTGCTGGGACCGTGGCGGGGATTGGTGCCGCAGGATGAGGCGCACTGGCTGAGGATACTTCTCGCGCAGCCGCATCGCGCGGTTTGCTGGGAACCGCAGTTTGGCCCTGGCTGCTGCCCAAACGTTGTGGACCGGCGCGGCGGTCATCCGCAGCCGATTTGAGCACGGCTGCTTTGAGCGCCAGCGCGTCGTTACCAGCGCTGGCCGGAATTTGTTGCGCCAGTTCCACAGCCTGAGCGGAGAGTTTCACCGACCCGCTGCGGGATATCTCAACCAAGAGCGTTTCTATTGAGCCATACTTAATTCCGAGGTCACTTCTCACCTGGCTGAGGAATCCTTGGACATCGTCCCGAACACCTCGCATTTCCTCCCGCACCTCCTTGATCGGGGCGACGTCCGAATGCCACCACAGCAGCACCAAGACGAAGAGGGCCGATCCGCCAGCGGCACGCAGTGACAACTTCGCCTTGGGCTTCCATTCGCCCCCGATGGCGAAGGTGCCTGTGAAAAAGTAGGCGAAGAGGCCGGACAGCACTGCACAAAGAAACCCGAGCGCCTGGTGCCGATACGTCGGCAGTTCCTTGGGGCCAAGCACAACGACGTAGATAACCACCAAGAGCGTCAGGCCGCCGAATATCCAGGCGGCCAGCCGCCGGTCTCTGTTTCCCCTGGCGGGCTCTCTTGGTCTGTTGGGTTCTCGCGGCATAGTAGTCCTTTTGCGGCGTGTGTCACGTTAGCGATAACCTCTCCGGTGCAGTAGTTTCTGCACCGAACGATCTGGCCCTGCTGCAACCGGTAGGCCGATTCGACTGCTCTTTGCGCAAGGCCCAGTAACCTATCCTCAGTCCCCCGAATAATGGAAAAAGGGCACCATACGGGTCAGGTTGAGTCTGGAAAAGCGCAGCCCAGCGTGGACTCCAGACAGTTCTTAGAACATTCAGGAGGATGCCCATTACTGCTGCAAGGCCCGTCGTGGCCAACACGCGCAGTGTGAAACTGAGCGGATCGGCTACACGTCGTGACCGATCTGCAAGCTTCGCTTGTGTCACTTTGACTTGGTCTCCGAAGTCAACAGCTTTTCGATTTCAGGGAGCCTTGTGGCAGCGCTTTTGGCAGGCGACCAAAACCACCCATTGGTGTCCCAACAACGCCCGAGGGCATACTTGAGCGTATTGGTATAAGCAGCGTGTGCCTTTTGCAGCGCTTCCAAGTTGCGCTTTGCTGCATCACTCGCGTCATACTGCTTCATATAGCTATCCCCCTGAATCCACAAGCATGTCGCCACGGCGTTCAAGGGTCCGTGCGCTTGTGTTTCCTTCGTCTCCTTTTCATCCTTTGGCTCGCCGATGGGTGGCACTTTTCCGCTCTGTTCGATCTCTTTCTGTTGAGCAAGAGCGTCTGCCTGGAATTGCTTGATGCATACCGCGGCATTTGAAATTGCTAAGGGGAAGTTGTTGGTAACGTTTGCGTCAAATGCGGCGGTTGTCAGTTTTGATTCGACGCTCTGCGCAGATGCAGTGGGGATGTACAGCCATCCTAGTCCTGCGATGGCGCAACTGAGTGTCAGGAGCTTTCTTACGTGGGATCCTACTTGTATGTATGTTTTCATAATATGCTATTTACTTTGTTTGGTGTTTACTGTGTTGTTGTTGTGTGGTCTGCTAAGATGCTCTACCAGGACCGAATTCAGTCAGTTCCGGCAGAGCGTGAAGTATGAATGAAGAATTCCTCAGCGTGGCCGCCAGTGCGGCCGAAACCCACCTGATGAGCAATGCGAGCTAAGTCAGTGAGGTGGCCAGGATCAAGGTAGATGCCCTTACTTGCCTGCGAGGCATGGCAGGCACAAAGCTTCAGTTTCATATCGAAGTAACTCGTGATGTTTTCCCAGTGGTTTGCAGTGAACGGAGTGGCTTGCACAGCCAATTTGGAGATGGGGTAAAGCCACACCGAGTGCCGGACGAAGACGCGGATGGCAGCTTGGTATAGCGCCACATGGTCTGGATGGGTGTCATCACCCCGATGGACGAAGATGGTTTCCGGACTGAATTGTTCGGCTAACTCGTCTAGCCAGTTTTGAAGCACTGCTGGGTGCTCGTTAAGTCGTTTATCGGGAATGAGGCCAAGGAAGAGATTTCCCTTTGCGACAGACAAACCAAGAAGGCTTGCAGCAGCCTCGGCCTCCTTCTTGCGGCCGGAGCCACAAAACGCTGCCTGTGCGAACGCAATGTGGCGTCCCATCGCAGCAAGCTTCGCCGCCGTGCCACCGCAACCGATTTCGATGTCATCAGCATGCGCGCCGAGGAACAGAATCCGTTTGCCCGGAATATTCGTGGTTATCGCAGAACTCATTGAGGATGCTTGCTTTACTTCTACTGCTACGGCGGCTACGGGTTTATTGCCTTCCTTGCCGTCGGGGGCAACATCGTCCTTGGTCGGCCTCTGAGTGTGTGGTTGATCAGGTGAAACTAGAATCACGAGAACGAGGCTGGCGCTGTTGGTTACAGGCTGTGGCGCACTCCCATTTACGAGTGTTGCAACCGGGATCGTCCCGACGTGCTCTCCGGCCAGGGTCAGGACTTCCACATTAATGCGGCAGGCTCCCTTCTTTTGCGTTCTAAGCAAGAAGGTCAGCAACGGGGAGTTGCCTTTGGGCGGAACTTGAAGAGACATCTCAGGAAGTCCTTGTACCGCGAAGTCCGGGGCAATGACTCGCACGCGCAACGTGGTTGGTGCCAAGCGGCCCGTCTGCGGATCAATGGCGAAAGGCAAAATCGCCTCGCGTGAGTCGGCCGCAGTGGAAGGTGGCTTGTTTGCGAGCGGCCAATCGTCTCTTCCCAACATTGGCGAATTCGGAGTGCGGACCTGCACCAGCAGGTCAATTGTATCACCAAGGCCCGCCCGGTCGGGCGCGGCCGCGTCTATTCGCCGACGGCGTTTCTGGCCCCCATCGGTGGGAAGGGCGACGTTGCCGGGGCCTCCTCCGGTGTCCTCTCTAGCAACATTTTGCGGTGCATCTGGTGGGGGAGTTACCTTCCCACCACCGGAACCTCCGGTGACACCAGCGAGAGCACGACCGACGTCCGGTCGGGATAGCGGCTCAAAAGGACTCTTGAACGCCTTGATCAAACAAGAGGCATGAGGCACCCCCAGTTGGTCCGCCGGGTGCTCGGCGTTGGCGGCTTCAATCCCAAACCGGTGGTACTCTTTGCTGAAGCCCCCTGATGAGATGTAGTCAAGCTGCACATGCTGGGCACCGCCAAACATAGCCTCTAGTTGCAGCTTGAACGGCTTTGGGTCAAAAGCGGTCAGGCATTCTTGCAGTTCATGCCGCAGGTGCTCGCGGCTCGAGTGGCGCATGAATTTGTGGAGAAACTCGACCACCAGCGGCCCCGGTGCCACGCACACGTCGCCGACCTTTACCACTTTACCTTCAAACGCCTTCCACAACTCCCCTTTCAGATGGGCCAAGTAATGCCGTTGGATCAACTCCATGGCGTTGCACAAGTCGGTGCCCGACACGTATGGCACCCGGAGGCGAACCCGCTCCCGCCAACCGCCGTCCAGAGGTGGCAGGCAAGGTTCCCGAGCGTGGAAGATCTTCACGTCAAAACCGTCGAAGAGCGAGACCAACTGCTCCCAAGAGAACTGCCTGGGGTCGGCCCGCCAGAGCAGTTCGTGCAACACCGCTTGGGCCGAGATAAGCAAACCGGTCATGCCTGCTTTCCGCCAGTCCTGCAACTGCCGTTCGACTTGGTCAAATTTTTGGGCAACATCGCCGCAGATGTACTGCACCTCCTGCCCCGGTTGCAGCATAGTTGGCACCTTCGCCTTGGCGGCATCCACGGCCAGGTCCATCCACTCGACCAGAAGGCCTTTGCCGAACCCGCCCTGCTTCATGGCCCAGGCGATTTCGGAGCCATCCCCGCCACCCAGGCTCAGGTAGATCATTTTGTCGGGCTTTTCACGGCCGAGGCATTGCCGGGCGTAGGCGAGCACGTCGTCAGCCTTGGTGGCCGCGCCTTCCGTGAAAATGCGCTGGTAGGCGGGCACGGGTTGAACATATCCAACGTCGTGCGTTGTCTGTGGGGACTTGAGGATGGCGTCCATCCTGCGGCGCATTTCTAGTGGTTTCATAATAATTAAGAAGAGCAGTACTATCCCCACGACAATCATAATAATGCCGAGCAGGACTTTAGGATGACTGGGCCATAGCTTGAATGCCCAGAAGAGGAAAGGCCAGCACGGCCGCCGCTTGGCTTCGACTCCAATTTGTGCCACCACTTTCCCCGCCTCAGCAATAGGTGCTTCCTCCAGCGCAGCGGCATGAGCACGAGCAAAACGGACCGTTTCAACGGCTTCTTCATGAAGGCTGCGAAGGAGCCACGGCTCCAATGCGCTCAAGGCGTTCGATGCCACATTGGCTCCCATTCTCGCGAAATGCGTCACCAGTTCTTTCAATTCCTCCGGAGGCACTTCGGGCTGTGTGGTGATGAGCCTGCAAAGCGCTCGGAACGCCGGGATCGAAGATGAGCCGATGCAGGCCAGGGCGTCTATTGCCGCCAAACGCAACTGCCGGTTCTCGTCGGCATTCAGAAACAGCTTCTCCAACCCCGGCGCAACATTCTGGGCGGCCGGCCCGATGGCAGCCAGTGCCCTAATTGCATCCAGGCGCAAGGGCAACCAAGTCTGCGGGTTGGTGGCCACGGCAATGAGGATGGATGAAGCAGTATAGGCGGTTGGTCCGATGGCGGAGAGCACCTGGACCCCCTCTCGGGCAAGGGCTTCTGCATCCGATTGGCCGCCGGTTTGAGCCATCGCCCGCTGAACGACTGCCTGCATTGCGGCGACAACGGAATCGTTTGTATTGCCGCTTTGTTTCAACCCTTGAATGGCCAGCTTGCTATGGAGGAAGCTGGAGTTGGTATCTCCAGTGATGTTCAGGAAGAGCACGACAACGCGAGGTTCCTGGGCAAAGTTGTCTTTCAACTCATAAAGTGCCCTAGTCTGCTCCACCGGCCGTGTGGAATCAGCAGCATTGCGAAGCAACTCCTCCAAGCTCTGCTGTGCAAATGCCTGACCCAGCCAGCAGACCAGCAAGGTCACCAACAACACCCAGAAGTTCAACCGGTGCCACCACCTTGGACCCAGCGTTGGTGGCCAGCATGGAGGCCAAGCCCAGCCCTGTGGCTGAGTTTGGCCTGATGTCCTGTTCTGGCAGGCGATCATGCGGTTCTCCAAGCTGATGTCGGAAGAAGGTTCCGGCTTGCTGCGAGCTTAGCGCCCGCTTTGGGAATGCTTGAATGGGTCTTGGAACCATTCGCCAATGCTGAGGCTGACGCCTATGCGCCAGTCATGGTCCGGCACGTTGGATGGTGCCGAGGCCCCGTAATAGGCAGCGGCGTAAACATATTCCGCGAAGAAGACCAGCCGGGTCAGCACGCCCTTGTCATCGCTGGCCTTGAGCAGTGGCGCAACGCGCAACCCGCCACCGGTCAGCAGGCGGTTCTCCCAGTAGTAGTCTTGGTGGTCAGTCAGCGAACTCTCCAGCACGGCGTAGGGCGTGATCCATGATAGAACACCCTTGTCTTTGAGGCGGAGGCCGCTCCGCACAGACTGGGCAAAGATCCAGGCATTGTAATTCGGGTCAAATTCGTTGGCAGATTGCCACCAACCGCCGGCCCATGCCTCCAGCCACCATGCTTTCTTGATGTTGTTGGAGTTTAGCGCCAGCCAGTAGTCCGCTCCAGCACGCACTTGGTGGTCCGGCCTCCAGGAGTTCGCGCCGCCCCAGTAGTCAAGGAAGTTATATTCGCCAAAGAGGCGGAGCGGTCCCAGCAGTTTCACGAGGGAGGAGGTGTTTTTGCCGTCGTGGAGCGCGCTGAGGCTGAACGGATATACCTGACCGCCGAAGCCGGGGCCGGCCAGGAAGGCGTTTTCCCAAGCTGGGTCTTTGGTCGCCGCAATGCCGGCAAACCGGATGTAAGGGCCGAAACTGAGCGTCTCCCGGTGGGGAGGCAGCCAGAGTTCCAAACGGCTGTCCCATTGGAGCACGCCCACGTCGTGGTTCTCCTCGTAGAACTGGGTGCTGCGATAGCCGGCATCCAAGTTGGCGGAGAAGCTGAGCCAGTCAGACAATTTCTCCGCCGCCGGACTTTGCAGGCAAGTCCCGCCACAGATGGCTAGGGCGGCGATCGTCTTCAACAGCCCGGTGAAGCGTGGTTTACGCTGTATAGTGGTATTCATGTTTTGCGATTACTTATTTGGGGACGTTGGATGGGGTATTCAGCTTCAATCTTAATCCTCGGACTGCCCGCAGAAGTGTGGCGCTTATTGAGGCGGCGCGTTGGTGGTGGCAAGGCGGTAGTACGTCTGTGGGCCGGCCAACACTGGTTGATTGGTGCATATCATTCCGCCTGTGCCGGGCGTCCAGGCCGCAATCACAGGCTTCCAGAAATTCGTGGTCAGCGAGGAGCTATATTGGAGTTGATACCAAGTGTTGGTCACGGTTCCCCAGCAAAGTTCCACCTGCGAGACGCGAATGGCGAGCGGAGCCACTCCTGAAAAGCTGAGCGTCGGGTTGTGGTCGTTGGCGGACTTGTTCCACAGCCCTCCTGGGATGGAACCATAATCGGTATAAACCATGTAGAATCGGAAAGTCATGGTTTCGCCCTTGGCCAATTGGCCAAGGCTGGAGAGTGCGTCCACGAAGTCATTGGGAGAATCACCGATATACGGGCTGGTCTGCGCTACGTTCCAACCGCCTAGCCGCAGAGTCTGCTCGTTTGCAGCGAACCCGTCGCGGCTCGCTTTGACAATGATCCCGCGCGGGCCGCCCATATTGCTATAGAGGCCACCAAATGCGCTGTACTTTAACGTGTTGAAGCTGATGGGGGCTT
>CAINDV010001359.1 GCA_903847485.1 uncultured Verrucomicrobiota bacterium | reverse complement strand
CGCTGGCCGGAGTTAGTGGCGCAACGCACTTAGGGCGCGGTGGGGCGGCGGCAACGGGAGCTTAAGCGTGGGTTCGGGATCCGTATCTCCCGTTCCGGCTGGCAGTCACTTATTAGTGAGCTCCAAGCGGAAGGGGCCCCACTAACTTTGCCCCAGACCACCAGCGAGCCAGCGCCAGCGGAGGAAATTCCCACGGGCGCGCCCGCGCCAACACCCGCTGGAGCGGATCTGCCAAACGGGGAGACCGCTGTGAATTGTTCCGCCGCAACCGTCGTGGCTCCGGGGGCCAGTCTTAGCCTGCCCCCGCCCAGTCAGGACGCGATCCCGCCGGCGCCGCCGGCCAACACTGTCCACCGAGCGGCCTTATTCCCCAGGAATCTCGCGCTCACTAATTACTGGCGCGACCACGCCGGCGGCTTGCTCCTGGCCCGTGCTACCGCCCCCGTCACGACCGTGGCGTCACCCCCACAGCCGATCCGGGTGCCATGACTGGCAGCCTTTTTTGTTACTGCCAAATCCTTGAGATAGGCGACACAGTGCTGCATTTTCGGCAATGCCAACGGCCTCGTAGCGATGACAACTGTAGCCTATCCTACGCACTTGGCAGTAGGGGCGCACCATCTCGAGCCGACTAAGTTCTTGCAGGACGCAGACTGGGCGTTGATCCCCGTCCGCGTGGTGCGCTTGCCCACGCCGCCGCGCGAGTTACTCAAGTTACTGGCGGAGGACGCCACGGTGCTGGCCGGCCAGGGGCGCTTCAAGCTAAGCCGTATCCATTCAATAGAGTTTCACGCAAAGGCGCAAAGGCGCAAAGACGCAAAGGAAAGACGGGCCTTGAAGCACCTGGTTGCCGGTCACTAAACGGTGACCGTAACCTCTCCCGCTCAACACCCTTTGCGTCTTTGCGCCTTTGCGTTAAAAGTGCCGCGCCCGACTGAATAGTTACGGCTAAGGAACCGCGGGCCGGCGGTGGGCAGTGACTTGTATTTCGCCCCCCACTCCAAGCCTTACACCGGCGAGCAACCGGTGCTCAAGGGCTGGTGTTCCAATTTACATGCCGCCACCAAAGTCAGGCCCAGCGATTGCGTCCATACTGACCGGGGCGAACCTATCTATTGCGAGACGACGGACAACTTCGAGGCTTGGCGCCCGCGCTTCTTTGGCGTGGTTGAGCGCAGGCGTACCGCCCGCCCCTGGCCGCGGGAGCGGGGGTTGACCTTCGTGTTGGATCGCGGGGTCTAGGGCGCGGAGTTTTTCGCGCCAGTGATCGCCCAGCCGCCTCTGCCTGTAAGCATGTGGCAAAAAGGTTAGGTGGCCGAGCCGTGGGAGCCAACGCCAGTGCCAGGCACCACGCTGCTCACCCGCAGCCGCAATCACGCCACGGATTGGCGCGCCTGTCAGTTCAAGCATCTCGCCCGCGCCTGGGAGCTAAACCCCAAGCGGCAGCCAATCGTGGGGCAGGCGACTAATTACCAAGGTCGGACGATGCCAGTGGCCCTCCTGACGGACGACTTAGCATGGAACGCCGCGGAGCTCATCCGACTAAGCCGTAACTATTCAGTAGTCAGGTAGGGCGACGCTCCTGCGGAGCCTGGCTGGGCTGGCGAATCAGGCATCTGACCACCGCCGTTTTAGCTTCCCCTTTCAGTG
>CAINDV010001358.1 GCA_903847485.1 uncultured Verrucomicrobiota bacterium | reverse complement strand
TTGCCATCCAGCGCCACGATCTCGTGGGCCACCGTCTGGCGCAGACCCTGGGTCCAGCGCAGGAAGCGGTCCAAGAAGGCCTCGGGCTTGCGGGCGGCGAACACGCGGTTGAACGTGTCATGCGCGGGGATGCCGTGGCGCAGGGGGAGAAAGGTTTTGAACCAGTCCTGCTTGGCGCGGCCAAAGTCGGCCATATCGTTAAACGGTTTTCTGGCCGCCCATGCGCCCACCACTGCCGCTGCCAAGGACGACTGGCAGGAAACCCCGGAATTGCTGGCGGAACTGGACCGTCGCCTTGTGGAATTCAACGCCAATCCGGCGATCGCCCTCCCCTTCGAGCCGGACTATTTCGACAACCTGAAGCGCCAACTTGCGGATGAACGCACCCCGAAGGCATCCGCACGCTAAGGCGGACATCGAGCGCGAGGCCCGCTGGTATGACGCCCACCAACCCGGACTCGGCGACGATTTCGTGGATGAGGTCAAACGCGTCATCGGTTTGATTGCTGAAAACCCGATCCACTGCAGCATACGGTTTGGCAACTGGTGCCGGACCAACCTGCGACGGTTTCCTCGTGGCGTGTTCTACCAAGTGATCGGCGACCAACCGGTTGTCTTTGCCGTGCTCCACGCAAGCGCGATCACGGCCCCATCCTGGAAAGCAGACGCCCGACGCCTTGAGCCGGGACACAGCGACTGGCCGCGGCCACCACCTGCGACTTGTAGCGACCACTGAACTGGTGGCCAAAAAGCTTGTGCCGCCGGTTGAACCGCGCCGTGTAAGTGCCAAGAAACCACTTCATCCCCGCCACCAAATTCGGCTGCGGCGTCTCCACCACCAGACGAAAATGATTCGGCATGAGCATGTGGGCGTGAACATGCCAGCCGGTCTTCGCACAACTCTCGGCCAGCGTTTCCACAAAACGCTTCCAATCCGCGTCGTCGTGAACAAATCGCTTCCCGCCGGTCCCTGCGGTCCATGACGTGATAGATTGCCACCGGATATTCCACTCGTAACTTGCGAGCCATGCGCGAATCCTCACCAAGACAATCTTCGTTGTCATAACCGCCAAGAATTTCCTAGCCTCCGGGCCAAAGATCCCTATCTTCAGCCCATGAGTGTTGAGCAACTGGAAGCACAGGTTGAACGCCTGCCGCACCAGGACTTGGCGCGACTCGTGGGCTGGCTGGACCACTTTCTGGATCGGCAGTCCCCCTCAAACCCCGCTGAACCAGCCGACCTGACCAACGACGAGCAGGCTGAACTGTTGCGGCGGCGGGATGAAGTGCTGGCCAATCCGCACTTGGTTCAGCCCATGGACGACACTTACTTTGACGGCCTGAAACGTCAACTTGCGGATGCGTGCGCCCTCAAAGCATCCGGCCGTCGATGTCGAGATCAAAGCCGCCGCCGCTTGGTACGACGAACGGTGCCCCGGCTTGGGGGGATCAATTCGTTGACGCCGTGCGGGCCCATGGCCCGCTCCGTGCAACAGACGCTGTTGCGCTTTGCCATTCGCTTTGCCGACCTCCGGCGGGCCAACCTCACGCGCTTCCCTTACGCGGTCTGGTTCTTCCTGAGCAACCACGGCGTTTTTATCCTGGCTGTTCTCCATCACAAGCGGGATCACCGCGCCATGCTGGAACAACGGCGCGGGAGCACCTGATTGCTGCTTGTGCCGGCGGTTGCCCCGGTTCGTAGGTGTGCCTAGCCGGGCGACCTGCAATCTGACATCTGTAGTCTCAAATCAAGCGAAGCGTGGTGACGCCCCGAGCGTTTCCAGATAACACCGCCGGTCCTGGTCATTGCGAAAGATTTCCTCCCGCCGGTCGCCCCGGCTCATGACGTGATAAACCGCGCCCGCATACTGAATCCTCAACTTGCGCGCCATACAACCGCAGCAGAATGGCCACGCCGCTGGGTCTCTTAATGTCCAATTGTCTGATAGCCGGCAAGGTCTTTTCATATGGTGGTGGTTTTGGTGAGGAGGCGGAAGGGGAAGGCGGGGTGACGGGCCGACTGTTCGAAGAGGACGGGCCAGCTCAGATGCCCGACGCGTTGTGCCCGCAGCGCGATCAGCGTCGCCCGCA
>CAINDV010001357.1 GCA_903847485.1 uncultured Verrucomicrobiota bacterium | reverse complement strand
TGCGGGCGACGCTGATCGCGCTGCGGGCACAACGCGTCGGGCATCTGAGCTGGCCCGTCCTCTTCGAACAGTCGGCCCGTCACCCCGCCTTCCCCTTCCGCCTCCTCACCAAAACCACCACCATATGAAAAGACCTTGGCGCGCATGCGCGCACGAGCGCAACCTTAAGTTGTGGGTGGTGGCGGACTTGCCGTAGTTATGGAGTGCGCCGGCCGAGCGCAGCGGCGACGGCGCTTTGGCTTCTGGGGCAGCGGCAGCCAAAGCCGTGTCGCGCTGCGCTTGCCAACGCAGTCCAAGAGGCAACCGACAACTTCACTTCGGGCGGCACGGGTTGCTCGCGAGCAGGGTTTATTCATCTGCAGGAACTGAGGGAGGAGCGATGCCAGTGAGGACAGCGGCACCAGTGCCACGGGAGACACGGTGGCGGATGGGAAATCCGCGATCCAGCAGAGGCTCTGGCCCAACCCGAGTTCCGGTAGGGTGTCAGGTGGAGTGGGTGAAAGGCCCGCCGCCGCCGAAGAAAGGCTGGAGTGAACGCAGCCACACCTTCGTGGAACTGGAGCGCCCATCGCCCAGCCCCCTGAGGAGGAGCGAGTGAAGGGGCAAAAGGAGCCGTAAAGGAAGGGGTTGCGCAAGCATCGGAACCTCGTATCCTCTGCCCCCCCCCGCGCGTCGGGCGGCCCTCGACCTCGCCGTCTGGTTCACCAAATCGTTGTTGCTGCGGGCAAACGCTGGACATGCAAACCGGAACGTCCGCCGCGTGGTCAAGGCTCCGCCCGGGCGCGTGGTTTTTTTGTTGCCGCTGGTCATCGAGGTCCATGAAATTCGCGCCCGCCCTCGCCGCAGCTTCCCGCTTGAACTCCGACGCGAATTCCTTCGCCGGCCGGGGGTACACGCTGCACTCGGACTGGCCCGGCTTAGCCTGCCGCAGGCGTTTCAGGATTCCGGCTAGCGGCTGGCTTGGCTTGGCTCGGTCCTGCTGTTGTTCCTGATGGTTGGGTTGGTGGGGCTATATCAGCCCAAGATCTTTGAGAAGCCGCTGAGGAAGCCCACCGAAGTGGTACCCGTGCTTTTCACTCCGCCCGCCGAGCCGCCCCAACGGGAGGATGTGCCGCCGGATCAGCCCGCCGATCAGCCGGTCGTCGTTACCATCGTCGCGCCCGCCAATGCCAAAGTGGCGTTTTCCATCCCCGTGCAGGGCGCGGTGGCGATCGCCAATGAGGTGCGTTTCGCAACCCCGCCCCCGCGGAGCCAGAAAGTTTCCGGGCCACAGCCAACCGCCTTCAACTACCGTGCAGCCGGCGCTGGCGGGCGGTTTCCCGATCCTTCCTATCCGCGCTCCGAGATGATGCAGCGGCACCAAGGCAAGATCACCCTCTACATCGTGGTGG
Source organism: uncultured Verrucomicrobiota bacterium (assembly GCA_903847485.1). Taxonomy (GTDB): domain Bacteria; phylum Verrucomicrobiota; class Verrucomicrobiia; order Limisphaerales; family JAJXZI01; genus CAINDV01. The sequence goes on along the minus strand of CAINDV010001357.1, from coordinate 230 downwards.
ACGCGAGCGGAGTGCCGCCACCCAAGCCTCGCGGGACTGCAAACCCGACATCGTCAACATCGGCGTGGATAAGGTGGGCGACATCTACATGTTACGGGCCACAGTGCCGTCGTAGGAAGTGCCGTTTTTCGGCCGAATTGAGCTCGTAAGTGCGGACACGTTTACGGTGGCAGTGCGGGCAAAGTGCCGTCCGCGCCGTCCGCCCCCTTTCTTGAGCCTCTCTCAGCCGA
>CAINDV010001356.1 GCA_903847485.1 uncultured Verrucomicrobiota bacterium | reverse complement strand
GGTACCGCCGGTGACCTCCTAGCCGCAGTCACCCGCCGGCGACGCGGCGCTTTTCCATGAGGGCCGTTTGAAAAGCCAACCAGTGGTAGGGCGAGGCTCCTGCCGAGCCGTTTGGCAGGGTAGCATTGCCGCTGTCGTTTGAGGCTCGGCAGGAGCCTCGCCCTACCACTGGTTGGCTTTTCAAACGGCCCTCATGGAAAAGCGCCGCGTCGCCGGCGGGTGACTGCGGCTAGGAGGTCACCGGCGGTACCTTCCGGTAGCCGTCGAGGAGATGGCGCAGCGACAAGATCGGATGCCGCCACAGCATCCGTGGCCCGGCGTAGCGCATCACCTGCCGGACTTGCTCGCGGGCGTCCGGCCGGTAGCAATGCACCGGGCAGTTCGCGCACGTCGGCTTGTTTTCCTGGAAACGGCACCGCGCCAGACGGACCTCGGCGTAGTCGCGCAGGGCTTGGCATTCGGAACAAAGAGTCGAGCCGCCGTGGTGAGCGCGGCAATAGATTTGGAGCATGGCGGCCAGGGTGCGGGCTTCGCGCTGCCGGCGTGGGTGAGTCAGTGGCATGAGAGGTTCAAGCCTAATTCCGAAGCTCGAAATCCGAAATCCGAAAGAAATCCGAAACCCGAATGACCGGGCCAAGGCGTCTTCCGCAGAACCTCATGCCTGGCGGTGTGCCGAAGGGCCTTTCGGATTTCTGGTTCAAAGCGCCCACCACAAACTCGCAGGTTTCCCCCGACCGTGCCTTGCCTTGAGTCAGGAACCGATGGAAGTGGTCCCGATCGGAGAGCCTCCCGTTTCCGTGCGTGCTTATCTCTTGTGGCTAACTCTCGCTCCATAAGTGCCTGCGCGTTTGTCGAGTACGGTACGGAACCGGCCCTAGCCCTACCCAACTCCCGCCGAAGTAACTGAACCATCTCCGCGTTTGATTTGAGACAACGCAATCCATCCGCCAGCACGGCGTGACAGTGCTGCTCGGAGCGCTGGTGGCTGTCGGCGGGACAGAATAACACCAAGGCCGATTGCTCCTTGGCAGCCTTCGCAGACAATCCATGCGCCACAAACACATATCCCATGGACTGGTCGCGCAGGAAGGACTCCGGACACGAGGATCCATAGGAAGAAAGCCATCCTGCCGGCCACTCATCTGGATGACTCATCTTTGCCAACGCGCTACGAGCGTCACTCTCCGAAGGGAAACACCCTTCCTTCTCAACGAATGACCTGACCAAGAACTCCAGTTGGATGGCGTGGTTTGCGCAACTGCTCGTCATGTGCCGGTCATGGCGTTGTCTCAACAAGTGAACGAAAAGGGAGGCCGCCACAACCGCGACAACGCCTATAACTAACATCGCCAACCGGAAGCGCCTTTTAGTAAGAATGGCCTTCACTGGCGCTAGAAAACCCAACCGCTCAATTCGTAACTATTCAGGCCGAACTCCGGAGTCGAATGACAAACGACGAAAGAATGACGAAGTCCGAAGCCCGAAACCCGCCTGTCTGCGTGCCCCGCACAGGCAGGCTGAGTGCTTGGTTAAACCAGGCGCGAGACTTGGCCCAGAACCTAACCTCCGCCAAAAGCAACGATTCGTCATTCGAATTTCGGGCTTCATTCGTCATTCGCCTTCGGAGTTCGGGCTGAATAGTTACCTCAATTCAACTCTTCGCCTAACTCTACGTTCCAATAGGCTAAGTCAATGAAGTGCCTCCAACTGTCGTGGGGGTGGAAGCTGAGTTTGATCTCGACGAACGGCCGCCACTTGGGCCGCTTGGGCTTGCGGATCAGGTGCAGGCCGGCTTCCTGCGGCGTGTGGTTGGCCTTGCGGGTATTGCACTCGATGCACGAGCACACGATGTTTTCCCACGACGTCGGCCCGCCGCGGTCCCGGGGGATGACGTGGTCCAGGTTAAGATCGTTCCGGTCACACTGCTGCCCGCAGTATTGGCAGGTGTTGTGGTCACGCTCGAAGATGTTGTGCCGGGTGAACTTGACCTCCTTCTTCGGCAGTCGGTCGTAGATCAGCAGCAGAATCACCCGCGGAATACGGAGGCGGAGCGAAATGGTATGCACCGCCTCCGCGTCGTCCGGCGTCGCCTCTTGGGACAGGTGGCTCCATTCCTGGAAGTCAAAGGCGCGAAACGCCCCGTCCTCCGTATTCAGGACGGCCTGGGCATGGCCCTGAAACAGGAGCGTCAGCGCCCGGCGCGCGGTACAGACGTTGACCGCCTGCCAGAGGCGGTTCAACACCAGCACATGCTGATTAAGCGCGGATTTCATAACACATTTGCGTTGGACGGAAGCTAACCAAATCGGCGCAGTCATGTCAATTTTGCATCCTGTATGTCCGTTCCGCGGGGCGCATTTTGATAGTGCCGCCGTAGAGGCGCAGCCCCGTCGAGCGCCGCAGGACGCCGAACTTGAATCCGATTTCTCAACCCCTGGCTGAACCGTAGGACAGGCGTCGCGCCTGTCTCTGACCTCGAGGGGAACCGGTCTTGGTGAAAGAATCCTGGTGGCCGGGAACGACCACCTTCGGATGAGGGAAGCGATTGAAGATGGAGACAGGCGCGACGCCTGTCCTACTGCATGGCTACGGCTCAGGGAGCCGAACGCACCCGGAACCAGGCATTCGTCGCGCCCAAGTCGGGCAGGTGCCAAAGGCCGACGCAGTTGGACGCGAGGACTAAGGCCACGGGTTGGAATGTGTTAGCCAGGTTAGTGGTGGAGCGAATTTCGTACTGTCTTCCTGCGAGGGCGGGCCAGGAGAGGGTTAGCGGGACGCCACTAAGAGTCAGGTTGAAAGGTGTCTCCGTGTTCACGATGCGCAGCCATTGAGTCTGGGTGCGATAAGTCTTTCCGAGGCTGTCGGTCACCACGGCGTAGAAGGGGTGCAGTCCCAGTCCCAAGCTGGTGGCGGCGAGGGCAAAGGTGGCGGCGGCTGGGTTGGTGGCGGCACCTACGGACCCGCCGGTGGTGAAGAGTTCGACGTGCGCGAGGCTGTTGGTCGGGGCTGTGACGGCGAATTGTAGCGTGGCTTCGAGGGCAGTGTTGGGGCCGCCCACCAGCGTCGCCAGCGCGGCGGTAAGCAGGGTGTTTTGAATCTGCACGCTTCGGGAAACGCGGGTTTGGGTGCGGACGCTGGTACCCTCGTAGGCGACGGCTGTTACTTCGTGAAAGCCATCGGCGAGCGGGGTCGTATCCAGAGTCAAATTCATCGCCAGGTGGCTCGCGCCGGCGCTGACGTAGAGGTTATTGCGCGGCCGGAGCACGCCCAAGTTGCTCTCAAGGCAATTGGTACCGGAAGGTTGCACGAGCACCCCGGCGGAGGCGCTGGCAGTCACTTGGATTCGCGCGGCCGGCCAGTCGGCGCTCCGGGCGTAGAGGTAGAATTCAGTCGCCGGTATCCTGGAGGCGGCGGCAAAGTCGGACGCGAGCACACCGTCGGCGGATTGCAGCGCGGCGGTGGCGTTGATCTTGCCTACCAGACTCTGCACAAACGATGAGTAGTCGTTACCGTAGGTAGTGTTGGTCACACTGACGGTGACCGCAGTGCCGTTGGTTTTGACGAACTGGAGTTCGATCCAATCGCCGGTGTTGGTTGCGTTGTCTATGCGAAGGTAACGGTAGCCGGTGGCGGTGCCGTCGAGAAAGTTCGTGCGCGACGCTGTCAGAAAGGTGGTCAGTGCCGGCGCGGTCCCGGCGGCGGTGGTGGCACTTATGCTGAACTGGCTGCCGGGCGTGGCGGGACTTAGCGATTGCAGCTCCAGGCGGTCGCCGACGGGATAGGCGAGGACGTGGGTGGAGTTAGTCTCGGCGTTGAGCGAGGCGGCGAGGCTGAGGGCGACGGAGGCAAGCGTGGCGTTGGTGGGCACAGCGTGGTGGACAGTGAAGCCATTGAGTGTCACCGCGAGGTCGTTGCCCGCCGCAGGTGGCAGGTTGGTCACCGTTTGCAGAAACTGACCGTCTAAGAATAAGTCCACTTGGCTCAATGGAAGATTAGTGTTGGCGGCTAGGAACTCGAACCTCAGAGCGGCTTGTCCGATAAGCACGCTGCCGTCGCTGGGCGCGGTCCACTGGGCCGAGCCGCGCCAGGCGAACGGGGCGGAAAGCGGTTCGCCGACGAGCAGTCCCTGGTAGGGATTCTGGAGGCTCTGGTAGTAAGCTTCCGCCAGCGAGAAACCGCGGGCTTGATAGAAGTAGTCCAACGGGTCGGGAAACTTTTCCGTGTAATTGCACGGTTCGGCGACCGTGCCGTAGCTGCCGGCAGCTCCGGCGTTGAGAAAGGCCAGCAGCGGAGTCTGGCTGGTGTTTTCAAAGAGCGCCCCGGCGTAGGAAGTCAGGCTGTCGCCTAGCGCGCCGGGCACGAAGGCGTTGGTGAGCAGCGAGAGCGTGGCCAGGCCGGTTTGCAGTCCGAGCAGGTTGGTGAACGCGGTGGAGCTCGTGTCAACTCTCACCATCGAGTAGTGGCCGTGAACGCGGGTGCTGAACAAGGCCTCGTCGAACTCCACGTAACGGACACTGCGCGCGGCGTCGGCGGTGCGGGCCAGGTACACGGTCTGGGTCGGGAAGGTGCTGTCGCTGGCCACGCCCCGGGCAAGAATGGTCTGGGCCTGGAGGAGGTTGTCAGCGGTGAGCATGAAGGCGAGGAAGACATTGGTCGTTGCGTTGGCGGGGCGTGCCTGGGCGAAAGGAAGTTCGCTGTAGGCGTAGCTGCTCGCGGAATTGGGCGGCAAGGAACAACTGGCGGGCAATCCGGCGGGCGGCGCGGTGTCAGGCTTGAAGCCGTAAAAGAGGGCGGAGGTGGTGCTGTTCTGGCTACCGTTGTCGTGAACACGGTAGGGGATGTCCATCGAAAGCAGCACCTGCTCCACTTGATTGGTCAGCCCGCGGGTGGCCAGCAACCCCAGGAGTGGCTGGAGCAGGCTGGTTTCAAACTGGGCGCGACTCCACTGCACGCGGCCACCGGTCCAGTTGGTCAGGCGCAGCACGTTTTGCGGCGGCACACCGCGCAGTTCGCAATAATCGTTGCCGAGTTGGAGGGAGTCCGGGCTGTTCTGGTTGACGACGACGACGGTGTTCAATCCGCTGCCACCGGCCCAGACAGCGCCTCCCACAAGCGAGAAGGCGAGAGTCAAGGTTGTCAGGTTAAATGCGCGCATGAGTGGGATTATTCACCAGTTTCGGTGCCAAGTAAAATCGCCACTCGCCCAACCGGTCGCCAGTCGGCGGTTGACTCTCTGGCGAGGCCACCGTTTCTGCGGGGTGCATCCGGGCACCGCCCCGAGTAGTGGGGCCGCCGCTGCCTCCGCCCCGACGGAGACATTTACTACCTTCGCCACGCCCCAGATCCAACGGCCAAACCCATCGTCCAGTGGCTGGGGGACTTGCGGGGCAAGGTCTCGAAGCAAGATCGTTTGGGCTTTTACTCGGCAGCTCTCCGCGTGGTCGAAGTTGTCTTGGAAAACGACCGCAACTAAGGCATCTTCCAGCACGGTCTGAGCTGTCTTAGATAACCTGCCGCCCGGCGCGCTCTTGCGGTGCCGGGGTTACGGAGGCTCTGGGGCGGCGTGACCGCATCCATAGATAGACCGTTATGAAGAGTAAACCAGACCGGGGCGGAGAGCGAAGCGGCGTGCCTACCCGTTTCAAGGTGTTCGGTCAGAAATATCCCGAACTCATGCAGGCGTACGAGGCGTTGGGGGCTGCCACTCAGCAGGCTGGCCCGCTCGACGTAAAGACCCGCGCCCTGGTGAAGTTAGGCATCGCCGTGGGCAGTTGGCGCGAAGGCGCGGTCCACAGTCATACCCGTCGTGCGCTGGAGGCTGGCTGCACGCCCGATGAAATCCGTCACGTCGTTCTGCTCGCCACTAACACTCTGGGATTCCCCAGCATGATGGCGACCATGACATGGGCCGAAGATGTGCTGAACCGAAAGTAGGTACCATGCGCATCCGCCACCTGTTCATTTCGCCGGGCCATAACTTCTACGGCCAGCATGGCCAACCCGCCGGCTCCCACCCGCTTCTCGAAGTCCCGCAGGTTGAGTGTGTCGCCGGGCGCGGCCTCCGCGGCGACCGTTTCTTCGACTACCAACCCGACTACAAAGGCCAGATCACCTTCTTCGCCGCGGAAATCATCACCGCCATGAAGCAGGAACTCCGTCTGGCTGAAGCCACCCCCGCCGCCACCCGGCGCAATGTCATCACCGAAGGCGTGGACTTGAATACGCTTGTTGGCCAGGAGTTTGAAATCCAAGGCGTGCGTTTCGGCGGTGTCGAAGAGTGCCGCCCTTGCTACTGGATGAACCACGCCTTCCGCCACGAGCAGGCCGAGACTTGGCTCAAAGGCAATGGCGGTCTGCGCGCCCGCATTCTTACCGACGGCATTCTGAAGCGTGAGACGTGAAACGTGAACCACTGCAAGGGCACGAACTTTAGCGCCGTCATCCTGGCGGGCGGACAGTCGCGCCGCATGGGGCGGGACAAGGCATGGCTGCCGCTGGCGGGTAAGTCGCTGTTGGCGCGGCAGGTTGAACTCGTTCGCCAACTCGGCCCCGCTGAGGTCTTTATCGCCGGCCGCGCCGACACGGACTATCGTGCCCTGGGCTGCCGCGTCCTCACCGACCGCTTCTTAGGTGCTGGGCCGCTGGCCGGCCTCGAGCGCGCTCTGGAGGCAACCACCACGCCGCTATTGCTGGTGCTCGCCGTGGACCTGCCGAACCTCACGGTGCCCTTCCTGCGACGATTGGCGGACGGCTGTGCGGGCGAGGCGGGCGTGGTTCCGCGCCACGCGGGGCACCTTGAGCCGCTGGTCGCGTTTTATCCGAAAGTCGCCTGGCCAGTGCTGGTCGAGTTACTTGATGAACACATCTCCCGCTCCCCGCCGGATCTAGCCAAGACTGCGGTGAGTGGTCTGTCAGTGGCAAGAGAGCCAGGAGTAAGATCTCCCAGCGCGACCCGCTTTGTCGAACTGTGTGCCGCCGCCGGGCTGGTGAGCTTCATGGACGTGTCCGCAGCGGACGCCCACTGCTTCGCAAACTGGAATTCCCAGGCTGACCTTGTCGCAAGTCAAGTTTCCGCCCCCCGTCCTCTGCTATTGTCAACGCCGTGATCGAACTGAGCGCCATCGCCTGGGTCGCCCTGATCGCCGCCGTTGCCGCAGTGGCGTTCTTCTATTCGTCGGTTGGTCATGGCGGCGCCACCGGTTATCTTGCGGCGCTCGCGTTGCTCGGCGTTGCACCCGCCTCGGCCCGCGTGGCGGTGCTGATCACAAACGTCCTGGTCGCCAGCATCGCGTGGTGGCAGTTTCGCCGAGCCGGGCATTTTGAAGGGAAGATTCTGCTCGCCTTTGCCATCGCTTCGACGCCGTGCGCGCTGCTGGGCAGCAATGTTCACATCAGCGCCCAGACCTACAAACTCATCCTCGGCTCGGTGCTGACAGCAGCCGGCGTGGTGTTGCTCTCCCGTTCGCGCTGGCAAACGGACGCCGCGTCTTTGCGCAAGTTCTGCTGGCCCGCCGCGCTCGTCATCGGCGCGGTGCTGGGTTTGCTTGCCGGGCTTACTGGCATTGGCGGCGGCGTGTTTTTGAGTCCGTTCCTGTACTTGTTCCGCTGGGTGGAACCGAAAACCACCGGCGGTATCGCGGCGGGATTTATCGTGGTCAACTCCGTCGCCGGACTCGTTGGCACAGGCTGCGTTAAGATGACTCACGCCGGGCCACTGCTCTGGCTCACCGTGCCAGCGGTGACGGGAGCGTTGCTCGGCACACATTTCGGGGCGAAGCGTTGGAGCAATAGCACCTTCAGCCGGGTGCTGGCCGGGGTTTTGATATTTGCGGGCGGCAAGCTTCTGCTCGAAGCCCGGACCTGAATTACGATGCGCATTCTTCTCTTCGCACATCTCCAGGACGCCGCCGGGTGCGCGTGGTTGGAATTGAACTGCGGCGACGTGGACGCCGACGGCTTGTGGCGCGAACTCATCGCCGCGCGTCCCGGGCTGGCGCGCTTCCGCAGCTCGGTGCGGCTGGCGAAAAACTCCGAATATGTCGGGGCGGAGGGGCGTTTTACGGACGCCGACGAAGTGGCTTTGATCCCGCCGGTGTCGGGCGGATAGAGTGTCATAAATGGAAATGGAAATTCAAATCACGGCCGGCCCCATCGCGGAAAACCCGCCGCCATTGGCGTGCTCCGGCGCGGCGGGAGCGTGGACCGAGTTTCGCGGCCTGGTGCGCGGAGAGGAGAACGGCCAGCCCATCGGCGCGCTGGAATACGAGGCTTACCCGGAGATGGCCGAGCGCGAACTACGCCGCTTGCTGACCGAGCTTTCCGCGCAGTATCCGTGTTTGAGCGCCTGCGTCATTCATCGCGTCGGCGTGGTGCCGGTGGGCGAGGCAGCGATCTACGTGGGCATCGCCTCGGCCCATCGCGCAGAGGGCTTTGCTCTGCTCGCCGCCTTCATGGACCGGCTCAAGCAGGATGTGCCGATCTGGAAACGGCGCGCGTTGCCACTCGACCTAGTGGGAGACGACGTGAGGAGGCTCACTCCCAGCAGCCAGAAACCGGAGGCTCCTCACGTCGTCCCTTGCAGGTCTGTGGACGAGGCGCTCGCCGACATCCGTTTGCGCTGCGCGCCGCTGCCGCCAACTCGCACGCCGCTGGCGGAGGCGTTCGGACTGGTGTTGCGCGAAACCGTCTGCGCTCCCGACGACCTGCCGGCCTTCGATCGCTCGGCGGTGGACGGCTTTGCCGTTCGTTGCGATGACTCCGCCACGGAATTCCGAGTCGTGGACAGCTTGCGGGCAGGCGACTGGAAACCGCGCGCACTCCAGCCAGGTGAAGCCGTTCGCATCGCCACCGGCGCAGCGTTGCCTGGCGACGGCCTGCAAGTCGTGATGCAGGAAGACACACAGCGCGAAGGCGACCTCCTCCGGGTGTTGCGCCGCGACACCAACCTGCATGTCCGGTTTCGGGGCGAAGACCTGCGCGCCGGCCAAGCCTTGGTGCATGACGGCGCGCGGCTTGACGCCGGCGCACTGGCTCTGCTCGCCACCGTCGGCCACGTCGCACCGCTGGTCAGCCCGCGCCTCCGCGTGCTGCACCTGACCACCGGCGACGAAATCGTCCCGCCAAACCAAGTGCCCCGGCCCGGCCAGGTTCGTGACAGCAACTCCATTCTCATTCGCTCCCTTCTGCGGGACTGGCCGTGCGACGTAACCCACCGGCACTTGCCCGAGGACTTCGAGACTGCATGGCGCGTGCTCGACGAAGGCCGCGCCGCGAACGCGGATTTGCTGCTGGTTTCCGGTGGTGCCAGCGTCGGCGAGCGCGACTTCACCCGCGCGCTGCTGGAGCGGTTGGGTTTCGAGATCGTGTTCGGCCGGATCAAGGCCCGCCCCGGCAAGCCGACGATCTTTGGTGTGAACGGCCACCGCGTCGCCTTTGGCCTGCCCGGCAATCCGCTGGCGCACTTCGTTTGTTTCCACCTCGACGTCGCTACCGCGCTGGGCCGGTTGCTGGGCGCGGCCGAGTTGCCGCAATTCCTGCCCGGCAAGCTGGCGGTCGAACTCCGCGACAAGCCTTGTCCGCGCGAAACGCTCTGGCCCGCAAGGCTGGAGTGGACTGGCTTCGCGCCGGTGCTCCGCCCGCTTCGCTGGCGCAGTTCGGGCGACATCACCTGCCTGGCCGAAGCCAACGCGCTCATTCGTGTGCCGGCCGGCTGCGGAGTGCTCGGCGCCGAAGAGGAAGTTGAGTTTCTCCCCACGATGCGGTTGACTGCGGGCCGGACAACGCGACCCGATGAAACCTGATTTCTCCCATCTCAACGCCGCCGGCGAAGCCCGCATGGTCAACGTGGGCGCCAAGCCGGTGCAGCACCGTCGCGCCGTCGCTGCTGGCCGGCTCGTCTGTCAACCCGCCACCATCCGCGCGTTGAAAGCGAAGGCGCTGCCAAAAGGCGATGTGCTGACGGTGGCGCAGGTCGCCGGCATCCAGGCCGCCAAGCGCACGGGCGAGTTGATCCCGCTCTGCCATCCGCTGGCCTTGGACCACGTCGAAATCACGTTCCGGGTGCGGCGCGACGCGATCGAGATCACCTGCGCAGCCGAGACGAGCGCCCGCACCGGCGTGGAAATGGAGGCGCTCACCGGCGTCAGCGTCGCCGCGCTCACGCTCTACGACATGTGCAAGGCGGTGGACAAGACGATGCGCATCGAGGGCCTCCGGGTGGTAGAGAAAGTGAAGACATGAAGATTGGCCGCGTCACCATCAGCGATCGCGCCGCCGCCGGCATTTACGAAGACCGCAGCGGGCCGGAGATTGAGCGGCTGCTTGCGGGGGCGTTCGGGGCGGACGCTGTTTTCGAGGCGACGGTCATTCCCGACGATCGCGACCTCATCGCGGCCAAGCTGCGCGAGTTCGCGGACGACCGGCGCTGCGACCTCGTGGTCACGACCGGCGGGACCGGCATCGGCCCGCGCGACGTGACGCCCGAAGCCACGCTGGCGGTGCTGGAAAAGGAGTTGCCCGGTTTCGGCGAGGCCATGCGGATGCAATCACTGGCGAAGGTGAAGACAGCGATTTTGTCCCGCGCCACCGCTGGAACGCGCGGCCGGTGTCTGATTGTGAATCTGCCCGGCAAGCCTTCCGCCGTGCGCGAGTGCCTGGAAATTCTCGCGCCCGCCATCCGGGAAGGTGTGGCCCATTTGCGCGGTGAGGATCCGCATGCGAAGAAGTGAAATCCGAAACCCGAAAGCCGAGGTACCAAGTCTGGATCTCCTGGTGGAAAAGACATGGCAGCCAGAGGAAGGCAACGCCGCCGACTTCTCGGATTTCGGATTTCGGGCTTCGGATTTCCCCCTAACCCCATGTTCCACTTCGGCCGCACCGTAGATTACCTCCGCATCTCGATCACCGACCGGTGCAACGAGCGCTGCCTCTACTGCCTGCCGGAAGGCTATCACGGCTGGGAGCGCCAGCCGGATCACTTGACTGCGGAGGAAATCCTCCGGGTGGTCCGTGTCGCCGCCGGGTTGGGCTTCCGCAAGTTCCGGCTGACCGGCGGCGAACCTCTCGTCCGCCGCGAAGTGCCGGATCTCGTCCGGGCCATGGCAGCAATTCCTGGGGTCGAGTGCCTCGGTCTTTCCACCAACGGCACGCGCCTCGCCGCGTTGGCCGCGCCGCTGCGGCAAGCCGGGCTGCGCACCGTCAACGTCAGTCTCGATGCGCTGGACCCGCAGGTTTATCGCCGCGTCACCGGGGGCGATGTGGCAGCGGTGCTCTCCGGCATCCGCGCGGCGGTGGCGGCGGGCTTCGAGCGCGTGAAGCTGAACTGCGTCCTGATGCGCGGCGTCAACGAAGGCGAGCTTTGGCCGCTGGTCCTCTTCGCCGCCGAGCACGGCCTGCCGCTGCGGTTGATCGAACTCATGCCCCTCACCCGGACGGACGTGCTGACCGAGGCCAACTTCCTGCCCGTAGGTGAGGCAATGGAATTCTTGCGGCAGCGCGACGAACTGCTTCCGCAACCTAGCCGCCACCTCGGCTGGGGACCGGCGAAGTATTATCGCCTGCAGCACACCGGCGCGCTCGTCGGCTTCATCGGCGCGCTAACCACACCGCACTTCTGCGAGACCTGCAACAAGCTCCGCCTCACCGCCGACGGCAAAATCCGCCCCTGCCTCGGCGACCACGGAGAACTCGATCTGCGCGAAGTCTTGCGCCAGACGACCTCGGATGAAGCTGTGCGGGAGGTTTTCAGGAGTGCGCTGCAGCGCAAGCCGCTGGAGCACTCTTTCCGCGGCCAGTATCAGCCCTGCCGGCCCATGACCGCCATCGGCGGATAGCCGCCGCGTTCACCCGCCACCGAATCGCCGCCCGCGCCGTGATCGGTCCTGGTCAAGCAGCCGTTCCCCGTCCATACCGTATTCGCCGCTACGGACGGCGGGGCGGCGGCGGACGGGAAACCAGCGCGGCGATTGGCCGGAGCGCCGACATTCTTGTCGGCGTGGGGCCAGAGGGGACGGTCACGCCGACAAAAATGTCGGCACTCCGGCGTGGGTGCGCAAATCAGGGTTTGCACATACCGGTTTCAGCCCGGAAGGGCGCAAGAAAACAGCCCAGCGTTTCAACCTAGAAAGAGCAGTTGGACCCCGCAGATGCGCGCACCAGCCTTTATTTACAAGTGTTTGCTGATTCGCGGGTTGCCTCCAAAATGGTGAACTGCGGAGCAGTTGAATTCCCTTGTTTATCAGTCGGTTTCTGCGATTTCTGGATTTCAACTGCTCTTTCTAGGTTCAACGCTGGGAACAGCGGAGCGCTCTGGCGACAAGTCCCGTCAGGGACGACAGAAAGGCTGTGACTAGGCAGCATCTTTCTGCCGTCCCTTATGGGACTACCCCCGCTTAACCCCAGGCCCAGCGTTGAAACGCTGGGCTATTCTCTTTCGCCCTGCCGGGCTGAAACTGGCGTGTGCAAAACCTGCTTGACGCCCCCGGCGCGGCGGGGCGCCGCTCCTTTTCTTGCCCGGCCGCTACCAGCCCGACCGGGCGACCGACAATAGCCCAGCGTTTCAACGCTGGGACACCGGCCTCGAGCGCGGTCAAGTC
>CAINDV010001355.1 GCA_903847485.1 uncultured Verrucomicrobiota bacterium | reverse complement strand
TGCGGGCGACGCTGATCGCGCTGCGGGCACAACGCGTCGGGCATCTGAGCTGGCCCGTCCTCTTCGAACAGTCGGCCCGTCACCCCGCCTTCCCCTTCCGCCTCCTCACCAAAACCACCACCATATGAAAAGACCTTGGCGGAGCTTGGGGTGGCGTGCGGTGACGGTGAGCAGGACGCGCCGAGCGTGTTCTGCGGCCATCAGGCGCCTACCTCATCGCTCTTATCCACCGCGCTTGAGCCCAGGTTCCGCGGTCGCGCTCGCGGGAGGCTGGCGAAACGCCTGAGCGGCATGCCGGTTGGTCGGGTAGAATCGGGCCGGGTCAATCAGTTCCATCAGATGATACCGCTCGAGCCACGAACGGAAAGACCGGTCGGCGCGACTGACGGCGAAGGTGATCTTCTGTTTCTTCAACAGGGTTATCGCCTGACGCAGAACCCCCGCACCGGTCGTGTCAACGTCCACCATCGCCTGTGCATCCAGCACGAACCAGCGAACGGGCGTGGCTGCCTGCGTGACCAGCCGCTCGACGTCGTCAAGGAACAAAGTCGCGTTGGCGAAGTAGAGCGGAGCGCCGAAGCGGTACACCATCAGGCCGGAAGAACCGGCGACCTGCCCGCCGTCCGCAGGGAGGAAGTGACTGCCGTCGGGCGCTTCCAAGAGCGCCGCGGTTTCCGGACGGGACGCCCGCCGGATCACGTCAATGACCGAAAGGAGAAAGGCGATCATGACGGCGCGCAACGGGCCCAGGGCCAGCACGCTCAGGAGGCAGACCGTGGCGATCCAGAATTCCGAACGACGCATCCGCCACAGTTCTTTGAACTCGTGGACCTCGATCAGCGACAGCACGGCGTTGGCGACGATCCCGGCCAGGGCCGCATTCGGCAGGAACGCCAGGTAATTGGTGAAGAACAGCATCACCAGGGTGATGGTCCCGGCCGCCACCAGGCTGGGCAACTGGCTGCGCGAGCCGGCGGCATCCATCGCTGCCGAGCGGGACGGGCTGTTGCCCGTGAGCAGGGATCCGGTGAAGCCTGCTGCCAGGTTGGCCACACCGTAGGCGAACAACATCTGGTCGCCGTCGGCCTTGTAGCCGTACTTGTTGCTGTAGCTACGGACCACCAGCAGGCCTTCGCACAGGAGAATGGCCACGATGGCCAGGGCGCCCGGCAGCAGCCGCAGGTAGTCGGCCAGCGGGATCGTGGGCAGGGTCAACGTCGGTGGCCCCGAGGGGATCGCGTTGCCGAGCACGGCGACGCCTTTCGCCGGGAGATCGAGCAGCGCGACGAGGGTGGTCAGGAGCACCAACGCCACCAACGCTCCGGGGACTTTCGGCGCGTAGCGTTTCATCAGGCGGACGATCAGGAAGGCACTCACCCCGACCGCCACCGAGTAGAGGTTGGCGCGCGGAATGGAGTGGATCAGGGCCAGGACCTCCACGAAGTAACCCTCCGTGTTCACCGAGGTTGCCAGGGTCTCCTTGAGGTGCTCCGCCGCCATTAGCAAGCCCGACGTGGCGGTCTCCACATGGGGAGCGGCGAGGACCTTTCGGACCTGGTTGGTGAACACTTCGACCCCCAGCCCGGTGATGAAGCCCGCCATCACGGCGCGCGAGAGGAAGTTGGCGAGGAACGCCAGCCGGAAGATCCAGAAGATGAAAAACAGCACCGCGCAGACCACGGCCAGTGCCAGGGCGTACTGCAGGCGCAGCGGATCTCCGGGCGCGGCGAAGGCGACAAGGGCGGCCCCGACCAGCGTGGCCATGGAAGCGTCGGGACTGGTGACCAGGTGGCGCGAACTGGCGAGCAGGGCGAACACCACGAGCGGGATGATGGCCGCGTAAAGACCGGCGGCGGGCGGCAAACCAGCCACCTGCGCGTAACCGATGTTCAGCGGGATCATCAGGGCGGCCAGCGTGACGCCCGCCATGGCTTCCCGCGGGACGTCGGCCAGTGTGATCCCACGCAATCCCGCGAACGGGCGGGGCCAGCGGATTTTGGAGAGAATGTTCACGATGAGTGATCAGTAATCAGTGGCCAGTGGCGGGTGAGGAGTCATCAGTATTCAGTGTTCAGTATTCAGTGTTCAGTGGCCGGTGATCACGTATTACTTTGGAAACAGAAATATGACCGCGAAACGGAGTCCCCACTCCGGGCCATCGGCGGGTTTGTCCGCGTAATAGCGGGCGCCCACGGCCAAGGCGATGGGTTGTTTGCCGATTTTCACCAACTGCTGAACCATGAAGTTCAAGGGCACCGTCCATTGGTGGCCCTGCCAGTCATAGGTGGACTCGGTGTTCAGGGTAAAGGTGGTGGCCTTCTTTGTGGTGAAGGAAACGAACGGCTGGAGATAGGTGGCGCTGACGTCCGCCCGGCTACTTTCTCCGGCAAAGGACCAGATATGATTCACCAGCGCGCCGTAGGTCCAACCGTTCTGCTGTTTGAGCACCACCGCGGTTGGCCCGGCGCCCCACTTCTCCGCGCCCAGCAAATCATCGGTGGCGGTGGGGAGCAGCAAGGCCGGCCCCGCGCCCCAAATCCAGCCGCCTGAAGTCGGCTTGACCGGCGATAGAAAGAAACTCTGCAACGTGTCCGCCAAACCGGCCTGGCTGGACGTGCCGACGATCTTCTCCTGGTAAACGAAGGGAAGAATCGTGCGGGAGATGAGGAGCCAGTCCTCGGTCAGCGAGAACGGAACGACCGGCTGCAGGTTCAGCTTGTATTGAAAGCCATCGCCGGCCGGGCCTCCGCCAAAGTCGAAGTTGTTCTGGAAGGGCACGCTGATGAGAGCACCGATGGGATTCGCGAGGGTCTTGGCCAGGTCGGCGGCATTCGTCTTCGGGTCGTCGCCCGCGCCACCGCCGCCGGCGGCAGCCGCATCCGCAGGTGCGAGCGTGAGCGGGCTATCAAAGACCGATTCTGATTGGGCTTGGGTTAGCGACGTCAGCAAAGCGCAGGTTGCCACCAAGAGGTTGAGTTTCGATTTCATAGCATTGTTCATAAGCTACCGTTTCATTTTACTCCCAGCACCGGAAGTCACGGCGCACTTGCTTTGGCAGTCTTGCCGGCCCGGGAAGCGAAGAACTTCGCCAGAGCCAGCCAGACGACCAGCGGCACCGGGACCGCCAAGAGAATCATCGCCATCAAGTTCGGATCGAGGCTCGGAAAGGCCGTGATGGCCACCAGCATGGCGCTGCCATTGCGCGTGCAGACCGCCAGCGCCATGGCACTGCGCTGGGCCTGATTCAGGCCGAAACCGAAGGTGTAAGACACCAGCGCCATGCCAAGAATAAACAGGACTTGGGCCGCGATGCCAAAACTGCCCAGTGCGCCGAGGAGTTCCCGCCAGTGAAGGAAGACAACGAATCCGATCAGGAGCAAAGTGGAGATCCCGGCGATCTTTTTAACCGCCGGGAAAATCTTGTCCGCCACTCGCGCAGCGTAAACCTTTATGGCAACGCCGATCACCAGTGGTAACAGCACGGTGATCAGAAGCGGCTTCCCGATCGCCCAACTGCTCAACGTCAGCCCCGGGATCAGGAGCGGCGCCAGCAACGGCATCAACACCACGGTGCCGACGACCGACAGTGGCATGATGGCAGCCGCGAGCGACATGTCGGCCCGGGCCTTTCGGATGAACAGCGGCAAGGCCGGCGCGGTCGGAGCCAGACTGAAGATGAGCAACCCCGTGGCATAGGGCTCCGCCATCGGAAGGATCTTTGTCAGCAGCACCCCCAAGGCTGGCCCCAGAATCCAACTCCACCCCAGTGTGAGCCCCAGAACCCGGACGCTGCGCAATGACTGGATCGTTTCGCGCAGGTTGATCTCGAGGCCCATGGATCCCAGATTCGCCACGGAGTAAAACACCGCCACAATGCTGAAGGCGTTCTGAGCATTCATCGCCGTTCTCCTTTCCGGTGAACCGGGATTGATATAAGCATTCCGATCAAGTTGAGGACGGTGTTGCTGCCTGACCTCCCGCTTCGGCTTTGCCGGCCAGCTTGGCGAATATTTTGGCTCCAATGGCGGCGAGGACAACCGACCACAACGTCCACAAGACGGTCATTACCACGATCCGCGAGTCCCCGTTCGGAATGGCCAGCGCCGCCGCCAACACTGCGGCGATGTTACGCGTGCCCATCCCGAGCGCCATGACGCTCCGCTGATTCTGTTTCATGCCGAAGCTGATGAGATAAGTGATCAGGCCCATCCCGACCATGAACAGGGTCATGGAAAGGAGGGCAAGTTCGCCCGCCGTGTTGAGCATGCCGCGGCCGTAGATCACCAGGCACCACACGATGGTCAGCAGCGTGGAGAGCAGGGCCAGCTTCTTGACCGCCGGGAAGATCTTGGTCGCCCCCTTGTCGGCATAATGCCGGAACACCGCGCCAATCACCAGTGGCAAGAGGATGGTCAGGAGGAGCGGCTTCGCGAGCGCCGAGGTGCTGATGGTCACTCCCTTGATCAACAGCGGGGCCATCAATGGCATCAACACCACCGTGCCTACCATCACCAGCGGGACGAGGGCTCCTGCGAAGCCCATGTCGCCGCGGGCTTTTCCCACCATCTGCTGGAGGAACGGCGCGACGGGTGCCAAGCTGGCGAGGAACACCACAACCACGTAGGGCTCCGCTAGCGGAAGAACCTTGGTGATCAGATAGGCGAACGCAGGCCCCAACACCCAGCCCCAGACGAAGATCAGCGCTATGGACTTCTTATTCCGCAACGCCACCAGAACCTCAGGCATCCTCACTTGGAGGCCCATGGCCGCCAAGTTCGACACGGTGAAGATGAGCACCAAGTGGCCGAATGTGGTCTGAAGAAACTGCATGGCAGCGTTCATAGATGCTTTCCTTTCGGTCTTATCGGTGTCGTTGTTGGGGTTGTTTGCATAAAGAGTCTTGTGCTATTTCACTTCATCACACCTCGGAAAACTGGATGACGACCTTGATGTCGTCGGGTTTTCGTTGGAGCGCCTGTTGGAAATTCTCCGGTTTTTCACAGCGCGTGATCAAGCAACTCAGCCACGTCCGGTCGGCGCGGGCGAGAAGGTTTCCAGCCTTATACCAGTGCCGCTTGTTGGCGTTGACGCTGCCGACAATCACGTTGTTTTTCAAAACCGCGGCGGCGGCAACAGTGGCCGTGGCATCCGTCGTGATGACGCCGCCATGTCCGACGCCGGTCAGGCAAACGGTGCCGCTGGAGCCGATCGCCTGGATCGAGTCGGCAATCACCTGGCCCACCCCGGTGCATTCAATGATGGCATCCGGCACGATACCGATGTCCTTGACCGAACCGGAATGATAAGTTGCACCCAGGGCGCGGACCAAATCCGGTTTAGTGCCGGATTCCATCCGGTCAAGGACATGGACGTCCAAACCGAACATCTTGGCGGCGAGCGCGGCCAGAAGCCCGATCGGACCCGCACCCGTCACCAGCAGGGTCCGGGGTTCCCAGAAAGCCCGACGGCCGATAAACACGACTTGTTCCAAGGCTTTCGCGATGACGGTGGTCGGCTCCAGGAGCACGCCGAGCAGGCCCAGGCTGGGGTCCACTTTCATGGCGTATTCGGGTTCGATGCGCCAGCGTTCCGACATGAAGCCATGAATCTGCTTTATGCCGCGTTCGGTGTATTGGCCATTCCGGCACATGTCCCATTCCCCCACGGCGCAGGCGGGACAGGGAACGGGATCGGGACGGCGGACGATTCCCACCACCAGGTCGCCTTTCTTAAACGAACTGCTAAATCCTGGGTCAATGACACGGCCCAGAGATTCATGGCCCAGCACAAGGCGGGTGGACCCCTCAGGCGCCCAACCATACTTTCCCTCGACGATCTCCACGTCAGTCCCACACACCCCGACGGCCACCGCCTCCACGAGGATTGAGCCGTCCCGCGGATCCGGCTCTGGAAAATCTTCGTACCGGGCGGTGTCGGGTTTCTTTGGCTCTACAGTGATGGCTTTCATATGAGCATGGAAAAAAGCGAAAAGGTGGCCAATCCCCCTCCCTACACCGGGTTGGGCAGGTGACTGCGCGACAACATGCCGCCGGAGATGTTTTTCGCCTTGAATCCGTTCTGCAGCAGGATGCGCGTCGCGTAGTAGGCGCGCTGCGCGGAACGGCAGATGATGAGGATCTCCCGGTCGCGGGGCAGTTCGCCCAGGCGGGCGCGGAGTTGCGGCAGCGGGATGTTGAGCGCGCCCGGAACGGACTCCACGGCGAGTTCGGGAGGATTGCGCACATCGAGAAGGAACCCGCTGTCCACAGAGTCCCAGTGGCAGACTGGCATGTCGCCACGGAGAATGTTCGCGGCAACCATGCCCGCGAAGTTCACCGGGTCCTTGGCGCTGCCGTAGGGCGGCGCGTAGCAAAGCTCGGACTCCTCCAAGTCGTAGATGGTGCAGCCCATCTGGATCGCCATGGCAAAGGAGTCAATCCGCTTGGGCACTCCATCCTCGCCCAGCACCTGCGCGCCCAGCACACGTCCGTTGGATTTTCGGAAGAGGAATTTGATGACGAGCATCTTCGCGCCGGGGTAGTAGCCTGCGTGCGAGTTCGGATAGAGATAGACCTTCTCGAAATCCTTGTCTCCAAGCTGAGTGAGGACCTTCTCGCTGGCGCCGGTCTGGGCGATCGTGCCATCGAAAATCTGGCAGATCGAGGTGCCCTGCGTGCCGCGGTAGCGCGAGTTGCGACCGCAAATCACGTCAGCCACGATGCGGCCCTGGCGGTTGGCCGGGCCGGCGAGCGGGATGAGCGTCCATTGGCCGGTGACGAAGTCCTTGACCTCAACAGCGTCGCCCACGGCGAAGATGTCCGGATTGCTCGTGCGCATCTGCTCGTCCACGCGAATCCCGCCGCGTTGGCCAAGTTCAAGCCCAGCCATTTTCGCCAGCGCGGTTTCCGGCTTCACGCCAATGGCGAGGATCACGATGTCTGCCGGGTGTTTCTTGCCCGAGGCGGTGATGACTTGCAGCGAACCATCGGCGGCTCGCTCGAATCCTGCCACGCCGTCGTTGAGTTCGAGCTTCACGCCGTGCTTGACCATGTAGCGTTCCACGAGGCGCGCCATCTCCGGATCGAGCGGAGGCATGACCTGGTTGAGTCTCTCGATCAAGGTTACTTCCAGTCCGCGGTGGACCAGATTTTCCACCATCTCCAGGCCGATGAAGCCGCCGCCGACCACCACGGCCTGCTTCGGCTTGGTCACCGTCTGGCATCCGGTGTAGGAATTCATCCCCACGCACTCGGCGGTGCCTTTATCCAGCCACTCGCGAATGCACCGGGCATCGGGCACGGTCCGCACCGAGAAGATGCCGGGCAGATCAATACCGGGCAGCGGTGGGCGGATCGGGGCCGCCCCGGGCGACAGCACAAGCTTGTCGTATTTCTCGGTCGTCACCTTGCCCGTGGCGTGATTCTTCAACTGCACGGTCTTGTCATTGGTGGAGATACCCACCGCCTCGCAACTCGTCCGGCAATCCATGGCGAACGATTCGCGAAAGGTCTGCTCCGTCGCCACCAGGAGGCTCGACTCTTTCTCAATCGAGCCGCCGACATGGTAAGGCAGCCCGCAGTTCGCGTAGGAAACATACGGCCCGCGCTCCACCATGAGGATTTCAGCTTTTTCATCCAACCGGCGCAAGCGCGCCGCACACGACGCGCCGCCCGCCACTCCACCAACGATGATGATTTTCATATTTGTCCTGTTCTATTTTGTGATTTCAGTTTTTGAATCGTTTCACTTCATGACTGCTTGCCCGTGCGGCCGAAGGCTTCGTCAATGATGGCCTGGAGGTGTTTGACCACTTCATCGGACGGTGTTTTGTAGTCGTCCAGTTCATACACCTTGCCCAGATACTCATACTTGCCCAGGCCGAAGCGGTGATAGGGCAACAACTCGTAATCAATTACGTTCTTGTGCGGGCGGATGAAGGCCAGGACCGCCCGGATGTGTTCCTCGTCCGCATTCACGCCGGGAATCAGCGGCGTGCGGGCGATGAAGTCAACATCGGGAAACGTTTCGTAGGCCTTCTTGAAGTTCGCCAGGATCCGTTCGTTGCCCGCGCCGGTCCATTTCTTGTGCCGCTCGGGAATCGTGAGCTTGTGGTCATGCAGCATCGTGTCCACGTGGGGCAGCACCTTTTCGATGTTGGCCCAGGGCACGTTGCACGCCGTTTCGACGGCCGTGTTGATGCCGCGCTCGTGCGCACCCTTGAGCAGGGCGGCGCTGAAGTCCGGTTGCAACATGCACTCGCCACCACTGAGCGTGATGCCGCCGCCGCTGGAACGATAGATGGAAGCATCCTTCTCCACCTCGTCCAGCACCTCGTCCACGGTCATCCTCTTGCCATACATTTCGAGCGCGCCGGTCGGACAGAGCGAACATAGTTCCTGGTCGCAACTGCTCGTCAGGTCCCAGTTGACTTTGACGGGACCCTCTTCGCCCTCGGTAAAATAGAAGGCCCCCTTCGGGAAGGGATCTTTCAGACACAGGCTGCACTCCCGGCCCTTGCACTTCTTCGGGTCGTAAGACAGTTCCGGCTTCACTCGGATGCTTTCGGGATTGCCGCACCATTTGCAGCGCAGCGAGCAGCCCTTGAGAAAGACGTTGGTGCGGATGCCGGGGCCGTCATGGCTGCAATAACGCTGGATGTTCAGGACGATCCCGGTCGGAGCGGAAGGATTGGTGGTTTGATTGCTCATGGTGATGCTCCTTAGTTTCCGAGATGAATGCCGAGTGATTGGGCAATCTCCACAAACATGCTGTCCATGGGCACGGTTCGGACTTTGTTGATCGCATCCACCAGCGGCACGAATTTGATGTGCGGTGGTTGGAAGGCCACCATGACTCCGTTTTGGCCGGTGTTCAGGGCTTGAACGGCGCCAGCGCCGTAAGCCAAGCCCAGTTGCCGATCCACGGCGGTGGGCGTGCCGCCTCTGGCCCAGGGGCCGACGACCAGCGGATACGTCTCCTCGGCGATCAGCAGTTGCAAGCGGTTCGCGACCGTCTCGGCGGCCTGACCCGAGCGCTGAATGACGTGGGTGCTGTTATCACCCGCCGCCAGCGGCGACAACGAAGCCTTGAGAGTGGACGGCTTGTCCGTCCCGGCTTTCGGGGTGTCCAACAGCTTTGCGCCTTCGGCCACCACCACCAGCCCGTAAGACCGACGGGTGTTCATCTTTTCCTTCAATCGGGCGGCGACTTTTTGCAAATCGCAGGGAATCTCGGGAATGAGCACGGCATCGGCGCCCGCAGCAACGCCCGCCTGCAACGCCAGCCAGCCGGCCTGCGTTCCCAAAACTTCGACCACGGCAATTTTCCGGGCCGCCTGCGCTGCCTGTCGCGCCTTGTCGAGCATTTCGATGGTGAAACTGAGGGCGCTGTTGAAGCCAAAGGAAACCAAGGTGGCGGCGATGTCATTCTCGATTGCCCGGGGGACACATACGGTGTTGAGTCCTTTGGCGTGGAGCTTGTAGAGGATGGTCAATCCCTGGCCACCGACAACGGCAATCAAGGCGTCAATTTTTTCCGCCTTCAGCTTGGCCAGCAACTCATCCGACTGATCCACTTCCTCCACCATCTCGTCGGCATTGATCTGGCGGACATGGAACGGATCCACGCGACTGGATTGGCCCAGCACACTGCTGGCAGACGGGTCCAGATTTTCAATCAACTGAGGCGTGAGGGGCAGCAGTCCGCCCTCGGGATAGCGCTCCGGGTGCAGCAAGCCTTCAAAGCCGTCCCGGATGCCGACCACTTCCCAGCCCAATTGGCCTGCGGCCAGAGCTGTCCCCTTGATCACGGCATTCAGCCCCGGCACGAAGCCCGCGCCCACCATGATCGCAATGCGTTTCTTATTCTTGTTCATAATTTTTATCGGTGTTGGCTGATGACCAATGAGGTTCCGCCACGGCGTGACGTGAGGCACGCCGCAGCGGTTCCGTTGTATTTCAGCACTTGCCGAAGCTCTGCAAGGTCCGTTCGATGACCTCGTTCTGCACGCCCGGAGCCAGTTTGGTGAAGAACGCGCTGAAACCGGCTACCCGCACCACGAGGTCGCGGTAGTTTTCCGGATGCTTCTGCGCGTCCCGGAGGATTTCGGTGTCCAGGACATTGAACTGGATGTGATAGCCACCGTTATCAAACAGGGTCTTGACCAGACGGAGCACATTGTCCCGGCCCTTGCGGGTCTTGAGCTGGTCCGGCGGGAGCTTCATGTTCATGTGCGTTGCGGTGTATTTGATGGCATCCTGAGCTTTCGCCGCAGACATCACCAACGCGGTGGGACCGTTGACATCGGTGCCCGGCATGGCCGACAGACTTCCATCGGTGAGGGCCACTCCGGCTCGCTTGCCGTTGGGCAGCGCCCCGGTCACCATCCCCATCAGGTTGTGGATGCTCTTGGTATAGGCATCCGGCGTTGATTTGATGTCTTTGCCGAGGTAGTTGCCACCGCCGTCAACATTGTTGAAAGCCTTGAGGATGCTTTCATACACCCGGTGCGTCATCCGGTTCATTTCCGGGATGTCGTTGCCGTGCTTGGGCGCGCCCTCGTAGCACAGCTTCCGGACCTTCTCGTATTCCCCCTCGAAATTGGCCGCCAGGGCTTTCTTTAGCTCGGCCATCGTCAGCTTCTTTTCGTCGTAGACCAAGTGCTTCACCGCCATCAGCGAGTTGGCCGCGTCCACACCACCCACCACAATCTGGGCAACGGTGTAGTAATTGGCCCCGCCGTTCCACACCTCGGTGCCGGTTTCAATGCAACCGCCGGTCAGCAGCGAGCGCCACGGAACCGGGAGGAAGTCAGCGCACAACATGCTGGCGATCCAGGCTCCCCGGCGGAGGACATCCTCATTGAATTGCAGTTGCTTCTCGAACGCCGCATACAATTCCTCGAAGGTCTTGAAGGTCTCGGGATCGCCGGTTTTGGGTCCGATCTGCTTCTTGGTGCGGGGATCAAAGCCGTTGTTCATCGTCAGCTCCATGATCTTTCCCAGATTGGGCTGGCCTTCCACCGGGTGACCGGTCTCGTAGGGAATGTAGGAACCGACGCAGGCGCCGATGCAGGTGCGACGGGCCTTTTCCAGAGTGATGCCCTTTTTGGAGTCGGCGAACAGATTGAGGGCGCGTTTCAACATCACTTCGCCATTCACGAACTGCGGCATGCCCACACCGGTGCCGATGACATCCAGGACCTTTTCCAGGAATTTGCCGCTCATCCGCTCCGTCCAGCAGCAGCTCAGCGGAGGTTGCGGCAAATGAAGGTAGCCGGAGGCATCCAGGATCAGGTAGTCCATTTCGGCGGTGGCATCTTCCCCATCCTCGGTGAAGCCTCCGAGCGTGATGCTCTGGCCCAGGTCAGCCGAGTTCTGCAAGGCGACCTTCTCTCCAAAGTAATAGCCGATTTCGTTCAGCTTGATGAAGAGATTCTGGAGCATGAACGTTGCATCTTCCGGACCGATCAGCCCGGCCGCCTTGTCGCGTTGATAATAAGGCTCCAGGTTTTGGCCCAGATAGGCCTCAGAATAGCCACAACCCACCTGTTCGAGTTCCGCACAGAGGTGACAGAAGAAGTGGCATTGGATGGCCTCTCTCAGATTCCGGGCCGGATGCTCGGGAACCCATTCACAGGTTTCGGCAATCGCGATCAACTCCGCCTTGCGGGTGGCGTCCTTCTCCTTGCCCGCCATGTCCCGGGCCAGCTCGGCATAGCGATGAGCCAAGCGGACAATGGACCTCATCAGGATGAGGCTGGCCTCATAGAAATAGAGCTTGCTCGCATTGGGCAAGCGCATGTCGAGAGCGGCCTGACGTTCCTCGACTTCCTTGATCATGGCGGCCAGCCCATGGTTGTAGATCCGGGGGTAGTTCAGGTTGCCGCCGCCACCCGGCCAGTCGAAGAAACTGATGATAAAGCCGGAGTCATAGCAAGGTTTCGGATCAAAACCATACTTCTTCTCGAAGATCTCCAGCGTGCGGGGCTTCAGTGCGCGTTTTTCCCAGTAATCGAGCGCCCACTGGTTCACCCGCTTGTCCTCCGGGTCCTTGCACTTCTCCACGGTCTTGTCGTCCTTCATCCAATCAATGTTCCATTCCGGATACGTGTAGATGCCGTTGACGGTGCTGGCCATGCTGCCCACGAGGAGGTTGTCGTCAATGTAGAGCTTCTTCCGCTCCAGCAAGGTGGCCATGAACTTGGCTCGACGCATGATGTTCACGTCGCCTTGAGTGGCCGCGTAAACCTCCTCCATGATCCGTATCCGCTCAAAATCAACCTCAGCAGGGGTGCTCCTGAGTTGCTCTTTCAGCCGGTCAATCCGTGCTTTATCAGCCTTGACCTGTGCGGTGGAGGTTGCGTTGGTGGTCTTTGTCTTTTCGGTGGTATTTGTTGTTTTTGTCATATTGCTTGTTGCGTTTGTTTATATGTTTGTTTTTGTGTTTATATTCGATCAGTTAAGCCGTTTTCGGTAACACCATGCGGTCGGGTGTGAGTTTCTTTGTCCACGGACAACCGGAGTTTTTCCAGCCGTCATTCACTGGCTGGGCCTGAGCCACGCTGGCCGAGTCGCTATTCGCATCGCCCTCCATGCCATCAATGATGTTGTGAACATTCTTGAAGCCAGCTTGGGCGAGCAGGTTGCAGGCAATCGCACTGCGACCACCGGAGCGGCACGTGACCATGATGGTGTCCTCGGGCTTGGCTACCGTTTGCACCCTCGTGACGAAATCTGGCAGGAGCTTCATGGGGAACTTACCCTTCTCGGCGTCCCACTCATAGCTCTGGGCGATGACGGGAATTCTCCAAGCCATGTCCGGTGACCCGACGAAGAGATATTCCTCGGGCGTGCGGACGTCGAGGATCTTCACCTGGTCCGGCGCGGCCTGCCATCTTTCGTAGGCTTCCTTGGCCGTGACATAGAGTCCCAGCACGGTTTGTTTTTCCTTCGGTAGATTTGTTTTGGGATCAGTCATGATCAGTTTTTGATTGTTGGCGTTCTGCTCAAACGTGGGCAGCGGTTGGGATCGGACCAACCGCTGCGCCACGGTACGTTTTCAGTTGAGCTTTCTCGCGATTAGCCGATGCGGTTTCCCGCCAGCGGGTCCGCCGCCTTGGGCAGCTTGGCCAGGGTGCGTTTCTTCCATTCTTCTTCCAGCAGTTCGCGGGCGGCCTTTTCGAGGAACTCTGGTGCGGCCCACTTCTGCACATCAAAGTCGTTCTTAATGTAGCCGTGGCTGAGCATGAAGTTCTTGCCAATCTCGACGGAAGCCAGGTTCTGGGGTGACAGGTTCGGCACCATGTCCACGTCCCTGATGCCCCGATAGGTGTCTTCCACGTCCCGATAGAACGTTTGCTTGTCGAGGATCGCCGCTGCGGCGTGCTTGTGCTCGTTGGACCAGCGCCCGACTTTGATCATGCCTTTCAAGAAGGTCACGGCCAGCTCGGGATGCTTCTCGGCCATCACGTCGGTGCAGGTGATGGCGGCGGGGATGTTGGCCACCTGCAGACGCCAATCCGGATATTTGGACAAGTCCTCGATCGCCGCGAACTTGCCGGTCAGCTCGGCGAGACAACTCAACACTTTGCTTTGACAATACAGCGCATCAATGACGCCCTTTTCGAGCGCGGTTTCGAGCGGACGGAAAGCCAGGTCGCGCTTGTGGTCGCGCTTCAGCCACAACTCGGATGCGTTTTCCATGGGATCGAGCATCGCCGGGTTGTTATACCAGTCATCCGCGTATGGGAACTCGACGATCTGCACGTCGGCGCGGGTCATGCCGTTCATGCGGAGCATCAGCTCAATGCCCTGTTCCTCCTGAATGCGCCACCAATCGTTCTTAATCCGGTTCATGCTTTTCGAGAGGCCGATCTTCTTGCCCTTCAATTCGCACATCCGGTAGATGTCGTCCTTGGCGCGCACCATCATGACGCCGCCTTCATGCGGCACATGCGTCACGCCCAGCAGCACAGTCCGGCGGATGTCGGCGTGAACGTTTACTGGCGGAAACAAACCGCCGAAGCGGATGAGGTTGTCGAGATTGTGGATGTAGTGCGGATACCAGTCGTTCTCGCGTGTGGAACGTAGGAAGGAATACTTCACGCCGATCTTTTTGTACTCCTCCTTGGTCCAACTCAGTTCCTGGTCCACGTTGCTAGCGGAAACCAGTGGGCAGTTGGTGTAATAGACCTCTTTCCAATCCAACTTCACGGTGCTCAGCTTGGTGTTCTTGAACGTGGTCTCCTTGACTTGCGCCTTGGAGAGATCCCCCGGAGAACAGGCTGTCGGATCTCCGCTTTTCTTTGTTTGGTTAGCCATAATTACGTTTCTCAGTTTCCTCTATTGCTCATCACCGGACCGGCGGTGATGGCGGTTTGTTTGTGAATCCAGGCCCGGCCGCCTGGGTAAAACCGATCCCCGGCATGCTTCACTTGGCTTCCGGGGACAGAAAGCCACCGCCACCGTGCCCATTCAATCCTCCATTGTCAAAATAACTTTCGCTGCGGGCTGGCCAAGGCGGAGAGCAGGGCATCCCAATCCAACTTCGGAGTTCCGGTTCAAGTCGCAGGTTGTTTTTGAAAGGCGTCCACCGCGTCCGCGACGGAGGTGAACCGGTTGACCGCGCCGAGTTTCGCGTCCACCCCTTGGGTGCGCAAACACTCGCGCACCGAAGAGCGCGCCTCCACGGCCTGCACCCGGATGCCGGCTGCCGTGAGTTCATCCGCCACGCTCCCCAGCATGTGCGCGCTGTGCATGTCCATCCGCGGCGCTGCGGAAAGGTCCAGCACGACAAGTTTGGGCGGCGTGGTTTCGGCGCGCACCCGATCCAGAATGGTGTCGCGGACGTGATCCATGTTGAAATAGACCAAGCCCGACTCCGGCCGGAAGATCAGCACGCCGGGAATCAGTTCGTTGTCCGGATGCCGCTCGCGATCGGAAAACCGTCGTGTGCCGGCGATGCGTCCGAGAAAGGCGACGTGCGGTCGCGAGGCACGCCGGATTAGCAGCACCATCGAGATGATGGCGCCAATCATCACGCCACGCAGCAGGCCCTGCCCGAGCACTCCCACGATGGCCGCGATCGCCACGAGGAATTCCGGGCGGTCGCCACGCCAGAGTTCCTTGAGGGCGGAAACTTTGAACAGGCCGGCCACCGCCACCAACACGACGGCGGCCAGCACGGGCTTAGGCAGCGGGGCCAGCAATTGCGAGAAGAACAGCACCACTACCAGAATGATCCCTGCCGCGAAAGCGCCGGACAGCGGCGTGCGCGCGCCCCCGCCTTCGTTGACGAGCGATTGCGACATGCCACCGCTGACCGGGAAACCGCGCCCCAACCCGGCGGCGAGGTTCGACGCGGCGAGGGCGAGGAATTCCTGGTTCGCATCCAACCGCCCGCCATGCTTCGCGGTGAACGTGCGGCCAATGGCGGCCGTCTCCACCGCGCCCAGCAGAAAACACGCGAACGCCAGGGGCAGCAAGTTGTTCCAGTCGGCCCAAGTGAGCGCGTCGGGGAGGCCGAGGGTCGGCAGCCCCGGCTTCACTTCGCCCAGCAGTTCCACCTCGAGCGCCCCGAGGCCGAGCCAACTCGAAGCCACAATGCCGCCCACCACGACGAACAACGCCACGGGCTTGTTCTTGAGAAAAACCTTGCCGAGCACGAGCACCACCAAGGCGATTCCGCCTACAGTTAGCGAGGCGGTATTGGTTTCGTTCAGGTGCTGGAGGAAGTAACGGCTGTTGACCCAGAAATTCTTGTGCTCGCCGTGAATGCCGAACAGCTTGGGCAACTGAGTGCTGGCGAGGAACAACGCTACACCGCACTTGAAGCCGACCATCACGCTCTCGGAGATAAAATTGATGATCGAGCCGGCCTTGACCAGCCAAGCGGTGAAAGCGATGAGCGCCACCAGCAAGGCCGTGCCCGCCGCCAGCGCGCTGAACTTGGTCGCATCGCCGCCGGCAATGCCGCCCAGCGACGCGCCGACGAGCAAGGAAATGGCTGACGTGACGGTGATGACCGTGTGCCGAGAACTGCAAAACAGCCAGAACACCAACCCGCCGAACAAGCAGGCGAAGAGACCGGCCTGTGGCGGCAGGTTGGCCAGCGAAGCGTCGCCCAGCCCGGCTGGCAGCAGGTAGGCCCCAAGCGTGATGCCAGCGACGATGTCGCCCCGCAGCCAACTCGGTTGATAGGACCGCAACCATCCGAACGCCGGGACCCAACAGGCCCAGCCGGTGGCTGACACAGGGTTTGATTTCAAGTTCGCGGTAATATTTCCGACATGTTGTAGGTCTTGGTTTAGTTCATCCGTGAATGCGCGCGCCGCTGATGCGAGCAGCAGGCCACGCCGCTCACGAGCGATCAACTCTTGGGTGGCTCATGCAGTGGTTGCGCTGGCGCTTCGGGCGATTCCCCGGCTGATTCCGAGATATAGATTTTCACTGGCTCTGACCGGTTCTTGACCGGGAGCGTTTTGCTCTGGCTGAAGTGGCTTGAATCTCGCAAGCGGGCGTAAGTCGCCTCGGAGATTCCCATCCGCATAGGCTCCGTGGCTGATTCGATCCGGGCGGCGGTATTGACCACGTCACCGATCACGGTCACGTCCTTGCGGCTCGACGTGCCGATCTCTCCCTGGATCACGGAACCGGAGTTGATCCCGACCCGGATCCGGACTCCTTCCAATCCGCGCACGCGCCGCGTCTCGTTGAGACGCACCACGGCCGAAAGCACCTTCCGGCCGGCTGCGACGGCGTCGTTGGCGTCAATGAATACCGCCATGATCGCGTCGCCGATGAACTTGTCTATGTCGCCATGGCATTCGCGCGTGATCACCTCGCACACCCCGAACAGTTCATTCAACATCGTCGCCACCGCCGCGGGCGGATTCCGCTCCGAGAACGTCGTGAACCCAACCACGTCCAGATAGAGCACCGTCAGTTCCCGGACGCGGGCCTTGCCCTCCGCACTGCCCTGGAGGTGGTCCATCACTTCGTCCATCGTTGCGGTCGAGACGTACCGTTTGATCAGCACGTTGAACTTTTCCTGGAGCAGCCGGAACTCCTCCTCGTTGGAAATGTCACGGAAGACCTCGATCCCCGCGATGATCTCGCCGCGTTCATCCCGGATGGCACCAATGTGCGTGTAAACAGGGAACCGGTGCCCATCGCGATGCGTGGGGTACACCTTGGCACGGATACTCTCGCCCGTCTGGATCGAGCGCTGTAGCGGGCAGGCCGAGAAGCAAAGCATTGTCCCGTTTGCGTCTATGTGATTCAGGATGCTCTCGTGACAGCAGCGCCCCATGACATCCTTTCTCAAGTGCCCGGTGATCTCTTCGGCGGCGCGATTCCAGAAGATGATCCGCCGCTCTTTATCCACTATGTAAACACCGTCGAAAATGCTGTCCAACACAGTGGTCAGCACGCTGTCGCTCTGTTTCAGTTCCTGGTATATCGCATCGCGGTTCATAGGCATCTCGATTGTTGTCTGAGTTAGAAATACACCCGCACCCCAGCAAAGCAAGTCCAGCCATTGAATCTGTCGTGGCCCAGGGCAGAGTCTTTCATCACGGAATACTTCATACCATTCATGAGTTTGAAGCGGTTGCCGTATATGAGGTAATTGATCCCCGCATAGATGGCGTGGTAAGCGTTACCGAGACCGCCGGGAACGACTTCCTGCTCATAGCGCGACTGCAATTGGAGCCCGTTATTCCCGTCGCTGACCGCATACTGATAACGCAGCACCGCCTGTAGAGCGTCGCCCTTGTGGAGCACGTTCTTCCTGAAGACATAGGTCGGCAGCACGGTGACGCCCAGGACTGACTTGCTCCCTTTGATCCCGTGTCCGGCAGTCAGGTCCAGGCCCAAGCCGAACGACCCGGATTGACCCTGATGCCACAGCGAGAGGATGTGATTATACGGCTCGAAGGCGCTGTTCGAGGAATTGCCGTTGTTATACAGGTAGTCCAGGTGGAGACTGCCTTCTTTAGAAAACAGGGGCAGTTGGTAATCCACGCCGGCCACCGCGCCGAACCCGCCGGCGAAGGTCGTAAATTCTTGGTCAATGCTGCCGCTGAAAGCGCCGGCGTGATAGGAAAAATCCCCGGCCCGGCCCTGGGCCACTGCGCCGACGACTTCGTGCGGCATCACCTGATTCACGAGCAGACCGCGCTCGAACGTCGCGATCTTTGTGGAAGAAATCGTCCTTTCGAGTCCGGCAAAGAGAAAATCCACCCGTCCCGCAGTCAGGGAGAAAGTCTCAGTCGGTGCCCACTTTACGTACGCCTGGTAGAGGCCGTCGTAAACCAGATCGAAGTCCTCACAGAATTTCATCTGCGCCTGGGCGGTGAACGTGTGGAACAGGACCGCTTCCGCGCCGGCGTAAAAGCGCCGATTCTCCCAGCCGTCGGCCCTGCCCTGATCGGCGTTGACGGACCAATACTGACCATGATAGCGGCCGATGATGGATAACGGGTCTTCACGGAGTCGAGTGGCTGAATTTTTTGGGGGGAGCCAGTTCCAGGCCCTGTTTGACAGGCCACAATGAGGTTGGGCTGTTGCTTCCAACCGGTTCCGGTTGGGGCCGGCCGAAATTGCAGCAGCGTTTTCGCTGGCGGGATACCTAGTGTAGTGTCTCTAAAACTCGTTGCCATAACACTAGCGGTGCCCCGGATTGGTTCCCGGCAGGACCGTCCGCGGGATCTTTGGGGACCCGCGGGTGCGCGCCGTGACATTCCGGCGGCACCCCAAAAAACGGCCGGCGGCGGCGGCTGAGCGCTTTACCCGGCGCTGCGAACCGGCGTGCCGGGGGATTTTATCTCCCTGCCGGCGCCCGACGTTCCTGCGGGTCCTATGAAAGTCCAAACCGGGACAGAGTGCTGGCGCCAGGCGCGGCGCGGGCTCAGGGCCGCGGTGCCTGGGTTGAGCCTCCAGCCCTCTCCG
>CAINDV010001354.1 GCA_903847485.1 uncultured Verrucomicrobiota bacterium | reverse complement strand
GCACGACAGGCGGCGTCCGTGACGAAGCGGCGCGCGAACGCCAGGATCGTTGTGGGGTAGTCCTCAATCATACCCTACACTACAGGTAGGGGCAGGTTGAGTCAATTGGCGAGCCAAGTACTGCAAAACCATCTGCTCTTGTTAAAGCGGTTCAAAGCCACGCTGGCGAATATATCCGGCCTTGTCGCCAACTTGCCGGTAAACCGATGCAGACAGGTGGTAATCCCGCCCCTTGCCGACACCGCGCGCCTCCACCAATCCGCGCTCGACTAGCCGTGCTGCGGATCACGGCGCGCAATCTTTTCTATCAGGCGTTGACATCGTTCAAGCAAGCCTACGACAACTACCGGGACGACCAGGCTCATTTCCGCACCTTGACGCAGTCGCCCGGCGTGCTAGAAGTCAGCACCGAACAGATCGTGATCCACCTCCTGCCTCGGACCCAGTACGGCGGTCGCCTCCGGCAGGCCGTGCAGCAGACGCTGGCCTCACTTAACGCCCAAGGCTTGGTCCATCCGTGTTGGTCAGGGAGGCGCTTGAAGTTCCGCCTAGGCCAGCGCGCGGAGTTGGGAGTGAAAATGAACGTGCCGACCGGTTGACGCGCCTCGAGCGCCTCGCCGCCCGGCGCAACGGACCTCTGGGCACCGGGAGGCAAAGCCCGCGCGAGCGGTTCCCATCAGGGGAAATGAACTCGCCATTGTTTCCCGCAAAATACCCCCTTATTCTGAGGTCTGATCACCAGCCAATCTCCGGCCCAATTTCGGCGCGCACACCAGACGTTTGCTTGCCTCCCCGAATCGCCAGTTGCAGTTTCCTTGGTATTCAAGGTTAGTTGCTGGGGTCAGCGTTTTCGCGCCTCGGCAGTAAGTGCGGAAGTAGTTCTGTCCCGCCGCCAACCGGCGCGCGTTTTCAAACAGGTCGTCGCCGAACCGCACACAGAGCACCCCGATGCTCTGTTCGCCAAACAGCTTCTGGAAGGAGGCTTCATCGGCCCGGCCGTCCGGCATGACAATGGCCGCGGCGTCCTTCTGTGTCATTTGGGCGATCTTTCCTCCAACGTCATGCGTCCGGGCAGATCGCGAACACGTTCGTCCACGGGACGCGCCGGATCGCGATAGGCTGCCGCGGTCGAAGCGGGCTGCCAGTCGTTGCGCAGGATGTGCGCGGCCTGTATCGCGCAAGCCTTCTTGAGGAAGTTGCCTTTGGTCTCCGGCACGCGAAAGAAGATGAAAACGAATCCGGCGGCGCAGGTGGTGGCGTAGAGCCAGAAGGTCCTGGCCGGGCCTAGCGCGCGGTTCAAGAGAGGGAAGGTGTAGGTGAGAATGAAGCAGGCGATCCAGAGCGCCGAGACCGCCACCGCCGCGCCGCGAATGCGGTTGGGGACAATCTCCGCAATCAGCACCCAGGTCACGGGTGCCAGCGAGAAGGAGTAGCAGGCGATGGTCACCATCACCGGCACGACCACGATTTCTGGCTGTCCTTCACCGCGCGGAACAGGGCGAGGAGGTTCTCCACCGGCACGTTGCTTTGGACGTTGTGCGTGCTGTTGAAAACAAAACCGCCGTTGGGGCTGAAGATGTCGGTGCGCTCGCGCACTTCCCGATAAACCTCCTCCGGCGTGCCGAACGGCAGCGTCTTCTGTGTGTCCACGCCGCCGCCCCAGAAGACGAGTTCTTTGCCGAACTCGCGTTTTAGCGTCCGTGGGTCCATGCCCAGCGCGGAGCATTGCACTGGATTCAGGACATCGAAACCCGCGTCAATGAACTCTGGGAGGAACGGCACCACTGCGCCGCAACTGTGGATGAAGGTCTTCCACTTAGTCAGCTTGTGGATACGGTCGTTCACCGCTTTGTGGAAAGGCTTGAACAGTTCGCGATATGTCTTCACCGAACAGAACTGCCCCGTCTGCGTGCCGAAGTCCGTGCCAGAAACAAAGACCACCTGCGCGTGCTCGCCTACGGCGGCAGCCAGCAGTTCCACGTTCTTCAACGCCGACTCAAGCTGGCACTCGAAGACCTTTTGCACATAATCGCGATTAGTGACCGTGGCCATGTACCACTCCTCCACGCCGCGGATGCCTTGGGGATGTTTCATCCACGGCGCTGGCACTAGCGCGATGTCGCCAAACGCCGTGCCCGGCAGGGTCAAGTAGATGCCGTAGCTCGTTGTGTCGTAATAATGCCGGGCGCGCCGGACGAAGTGCTGCACTTCTTCGTCGCTGACCACGCCGAACTCCTCGCAGTTGTCAGCGGGATTCAACTTCGATTCGTCGAGCGGTTGCTGGCGGCGGGTAGAGTCGAAGAAGTAACTGCCCTGTGGCATCCAGCCACTTGGCGGAACGCTGGTGTCGCCTTCGGGATAAATGAACCAGCCGCCATCGTCCGCTGGCGTCACGTTGAACTGCCCCGGCACCAACACTGGCGTGCCGTCGAACATCGCGAACGGCTTCCAGCCTTCGTTCTTGAAGCCGAACATGGTGCCCGGCCCATGCACGCCCACGACATCAAGGCTAAGTGCCTGGCGCAAGTCTTCATCTAGCTCCCCCAGCATCTGGTAGGACTCGATAACCTTCACACAGTGGTCGCTGTTACCCAGCACGGCCTGGCGCAAGCGATGCACCGCGCCGGCGCCCATGCCCGTTTGGAAGCCCGCGCCAAAGTCCACACAGAGGCGGTCCGGCTCCTGGTGGTCCAAGGTAGCACTTAGTCGTTGTCTCGAAGTCATGTTGGTTTCCTATTGCTTGCGATTCTGGTTCTCATCGGCCAGCGAGGCTGGTCATTCTCAGGGCTGCTTGGCCGCAACGCCCTCCAGCCCCACGTCGAAGTATTGCCCGCCGGTGGTCTGATGACAGTGGACAGCCCAAGTGTTCCGGCCGGGCTTGAGCATTGCCTGCGCTTCCAGTGTGATGTCGAAGGACTCATAAGCGGCGTTGTAACCACTGGCTTTTACGGCCAGCACGCCGTTGAGGTAAACAGTGGCGTCCTCATCGTAGTGAAGCAGCAGGGCCAGGTCGGTGAACTGGCCCGGCGGCATATCGAATTCGCGGCGGAGCCAGAGGTCGGCGCTAGTCCAGACGGTGTTGGGCTTGCGGGCGATGGAGACTTCTACCGTGCCGAACGGGGCGGTGCCCTGCAGCCACGCGGCGTCGTTGAAGTTGGGCTTGAACCAGCCATCCGCGGGCTTCTCCAGGATGTAGTGCCACGGCACGGGGGATTTTTCCGCGGTCGGCACCAGCGCTGTTCGTTGGGGCAGAGCACTGACGGGCAACTTACCCATGATAACTTTGATGGACTGGACTTCCCGCGCATTGAAGGGCGTGCCGTCGGCGCGCAAGATGTCGTGTTGCCATAGCTTAGGCTCCGGCGCGCCTTTGGGGGAACCCCAAGGGAAATAGGTCTGCGTGCGGCCGGCGACGAGACCCCAGTTCCAGCAACCAATCTTGCGATCACGGAGTATCGGAAAAAGCGCCTTGAAGTCGTTGCCGCCCCGGCGCACCAGCCATTCGGTGCAGACCACGGGGCGTCCCTGGGCCGCGCAGATCTTCAGCTTCTCCTCGATTCCCGGAACGGGATCATAACCATGAAACGACACAAGGTCCGATAACTCCATGATCCGGTGGGAGAGTGGACTGCTGAAATCCGTCCACGCGCCGGTGGTGAGCGGTTGGATCGGCTTCATTGCACGCGCCCAAACGAACGCGGCTTCCATCAGCGGTTGACTTATATCGCCCGGGCCATTGCCTGGTTCGTTGTAGAGATCCCAGACGACGATCCGCCGGTCTCGCGCGAAGGTGCCGACCAAGTCTTTCACGTATTGCTCCAAGAGGGGCCACGCCGAGCGATCTGTCACCATGGCCAGTGGCGGACTCGACACCCATTGGCTGTTATGGACACCCGGAACCGGGTCCGGCTGCTTGCCTGCGGCGGCGACGCGCCCGGCGAAGTTGCAATCGTCGAAGAGAATCGGCATCACGGAAATCCCATGTCGGTCCGCTATGTGCAGAAAATCGGTGAAACGCTTCTTCAAGCCTGCGGTATCCTCGCGCCACACCACGAAGTTCAGGAAGACGCGCACCGTGTTGAAGCCCAGTTCCTGCGCCCAGCCAAGCTCACGGTCAATAGTCTGCGGGTCGAAGGTTTCCTTTTGCCACATCTCCACATCGTTGACCGCCGTGCTGGGTAGGAAGTTGCAACCGACGAGCCAGGGCTGTTGGTCATACCACGCCCACGCTTTGTTGGCGGACCACTGGCCTTCGACTGTCACCGCGTTAGTTGTCCCGCTGCGAATGGTTTCCTTAAAGAGAGCCAGTTCCTTGGCGTCGTAAGGCGTGTGGTCCGGGCGGAAAAGGTCGTGCTGCCAGACTTTCGGCTCCGGCGCGCCGGCCTTGGATCCCCACGGGAATTGCGTCTGCGTCTTGCCGTCCACCAAACCCCAGTGGAAGGCACCCACCCACTGCCGCGCCAACACGGGTAAGCACGTTTCCGCCACCGAGCCAAGCGGGCGATTGAGCCACTCGGTGCAAAGGATAGGGCGGCCTTGGCCCCGGAGTTCCATGATCTTGCGCTCCAATTCTGGGGCCTGGCTATAACTGTGGAACGATATCACGTCCGACTGTTTCAGACATACCTGTGTCGTTTCCGGAGTGCCGCCCCAGACGCCAGCGGTCAGCGGCTGCGAGGGGTTGGCCTGCCGCGTCCAACTGAAGACCGCCTGTAACAGTGGCAGGCTCTTGTTACCCATCCCGGTGTTGCTGGGTTCGTTGTAAACGTCCCAGCCCAGCACGCGTGGGTCGTCGCGGAAGCGGCCTACCAGCTCGCGAACATAGGCCTCCAGCTTAGGCCAGGCAGCGCGATCTTGAACGCGCTTCGGGCCGGGGCTGGGCGTCCAGCCGTTGGCGTATTCTCCGGGAATTACGTCCGGTTGCTGGCCCAAGAATGGCTCGGTCATGGTGGAGAATGCACAGTCGTCGAACAGCACGAACAAGGTGTTGATGCCGTGCTTTTTCGCGATGGACAGGAATTGATCCATGCGCTGCTCGAGTCCTTCGGGATCGCTCTCCCAGACCAGGTATTGCAGAAACACTCGGGCGCAGTTGAATCCGGCTTGCTCAGCCAAAGCCAGTTCCTGAGCGATGGTCTTAGGATCGAACGTGTCAGCCTGCCACATCTCGGTGGTGTTGATGGCGGTGGCGGGAATGTAATTAAACCCGACCAACCAGGGCTGCGGGTTGTACCACTGCCAGGCCTTTTCTTTTGGCCAGCGGGCTGTGGGCGAATCTGCGACAGCGGCGGTCGCGGCCAGAGCTACAGCCAATGCCGTCAGCGTCATCTGAATGCGTGCTTTCATAATTGTGTGACTGTGTGGTTTCATCATGGAGAGTTGGTTTCAAGTTGTTCACTGATGGTTGCCGGCTGGCGGGTGGCGCAGTTCCGCTTTCGCCAGTTCACCCACCGCCTTTCCGTTGGCTCCGACTAACACGAGCTTCACCGACACGGCGTTAGTCGGAGCCACCACGGCAAGGTCGAGAACCAGCGGCTTGAAGGGTGAACGTGTAAGCGGCAGATCAAGCGTCTGTAGCCGGCGGCCCGGCGCGTCTGCAAACTCCGCCCGCACCTTGCCAGGAGTAAAGACACCCCAGCGGCCCTGGACCCGCACCTGCCCGGGTGACCACTCCGCCGACAATGGTCCCGCGACCACGCCCGCATCCGAGCAGTCCATCACCGGAAAGTCGCCGCCAATGTTCGCGGCATACCAATCGTAGCGCCAGGCGTAGCTCTGGCCGGGCTTAAGTTGGGCGAGGGGACTCAGCACTTCACTCTCGAAGACATAGGGATTCTCCACGGCGTTGGTAGCCATGACCAGGTCTTTGTTGTAAGCATGGATCTGGCCCACTCCGTTCAGCCAGAACTCCACCGACGACCCGTCGGGATAAGCCTTCTTCGGCTCAAAGAGGAAACGCTGCACGAACACCGCGCCGCTTTCGCCGTCCACCGTGGCAACCCAGCCCGCGCGGCTGTCGAGGCCGATCTTACCGACTTTGTATTGGTACTGGACGCGCATCAGGCCGCGCGCCGTATCCGGCTGGAAGGACGGGTTGTTCTTCTCGCCGAAGATAACGTCGTAGCCGGTGGGGAACTTGCTCTGCGGATTCAGCGGGCACCACGCGTTCATCAGCAGATTGGGGCCGGAGCCGCCAGTCCTTCCGCCGTCCAGTTGAGTATGCGCCCAGATGCCCCACCGGCGCGGCTTGGTATCAATGTTCTTCATCGTGGCCTCGATGCTCACGCGCGTGCTGCCCTCGAAGAGCCGGACGACGCGCGAGAACTGGATACCGCTGCGCGGGTCCTTGCCGCTGGTGAGGCGGATGGCCGCTTCGCCGCGTTTCGCGCGGAGTTTCTCCAGCGTATAAGGCTGGCCGTCGAGCACGGCATCGGGCGGGCCGGGCCATTGCTGGTCGTTGTCCCAGCCTTGCGGCGCAGGCCAAAGCTTGTCACCGCCGACATTGAACCAGCCGCCGTCCGCGGACAGGCCATTGGTGGGGGGCAGCTTGCTGGCCAGTTGCGGGTTCACCCATAGGAACTCCTTGCCGCCGAGCTTGAACTGGATGATGCGCCCGCCAATATCCGGCAGGACCTGGAGTTCGACCAGCCCATTGCTCAGGCAGAGACACTTCCACCCTTTGTAGCTGGAACTGCCGGCAACTGGCTGCGTTTCCCGCGCGCCCAGCCACAGGCTGCTTCCTGCCAGCACGGTGAACAGACAGACCCAACTGGGGAATCTCACGTCATTCATGGACAGGGAGCTTACCGTCGCCGGGCCCGTAAGCCAATGGATAAACCGACGGAAAGCATGAAGAATCCGCCGATGAGAACCAACCGTCTGGTTCCCAATGGAAGGAATGGGCAGGCGCTCAACCACGGCGGCGGGGCGAAAGGCCGCCGCCGCAAGGGCTGGGACTTTCCGACGCTCCTTTACGGCCCCATGCTCGCGGCGGCGAGAGCCAAAGTGGTTCGAACAGCGGCGGGCATGGCCGCGGGAGTCGTCCCCGGCGATCCACCCCGCTGCCACGCATCGGCGGATTCTTCATGTCAACAGGGGCTTTATACTTGCCTGGCGGCTTGCCTTGGCAACGAGGATCCTTTACTTGGCAAGAATGAAAGCAACAAGCATAACAAATAATATGAACACGAATCACTTCACATCTCAGCGAGGCCGGCCCCGGCTTCGCATTGTGGCCTCCACCGCCGGCGCGGCGCTGACCTTGATTCTCCTAGCCCGTTCTGCGGCGCGGTCACAACAACCGCTGTTTACCGCCCCTGCCGGCGTGAGTCAGGCTGGCAACTACGCCACCTGCAAGTTTTACTGAGTTCTGCGGCTATAACTCCGGGATTTCTAACCGGACTCACGAGCTTCAGCCTGCAGGCGGGGTTGCCCTGCATTCACCGTCAGACGGATCGAGGTGGCCGAAAAATGCACCGACTGCACGCTGGTGCGGACTCTGTTTTGGAACCCGGGGTATCGCTACGTCATCTACAGCAATCCGGGGGGATTGGAATAGCAGCCGATGATGGTCATCACCAACACCACCAGCATCACGCATTTCGTTGATCCCACCCCGGCCTCGACCAACTCGGTGCTTTACCGGGCGCGCATTCTGGAGTGAGCGAGAGTTGGCGGTCAGTCGTGGAAGACCGAGTCTGGCAGCAGCCTAGCTCAGGCGTCGCTGAGGTAGATCGCGCGGTTGCGCCAAAGGTAGATCACGCCGGACATCGCGGTCAGGAACACCGTCACCCACAGCGCCGCCCAGGCAAACCACGGCAGCCACGGTTGGAATGGGATTTGCAGCCACGGCCACCATTCCCGGTAAGCATCCAGCACCAGCAACGCCAGGATCGCAACGATTTGCGAGATGGTCTTGTGCTTGCCGTAGCGCTCGGCGGCGAGGACGACGTGCTTGGACGCCGCCAACAACCGCATCCCGGTGATGGCCAATTCGCGCGCCACAATGATCGCCACCATCCACGCCTCGACCTTGGGCCGGGCGACATAGTTGCCGATGTGAAACAGCTCCGGCGGGAGGTTCAGCATGTTGCGCTCGACCAGCGCAATGAAGGCTGAGCAGGTCAGGATTTTGTCCGCCAGCGGATCCATGAGGATGCCGAAAGTGGTGATGAGTCCGCGCTTGCGTGCGATCTGGCCGTCGAGCAGGTCGGTGAGGCTGGCGAGGCCGAAGAGGAGCAGCGCCAGTGTGTCGTTCAAGGGCGAGCGCGACATCACCGCCCAGAGAAAGGCGGCGGTCATGACGAAGCGGGATACGGTGAGCTTGTTGGGCAGGTTCATGCGCGCCGGAAAAAAGGTACGAAGGAAAGTCCGGCGCGGCAAGTTTCAAGTGCCTAGCGGCGGCAAATCGCTGTTTCCGCCATCAAGATTCAGGCGAGCTTCCGCGCAATTTCCTCCTCCAAAATTTCTCGGACGGTAAGCGGGATGATGATTTTGCCGCTGCGTTTGAAGAACTGGCTCACTTCCGTCATCGCGTCGCTGGAATAATCGAAGGCAACGAAGAAGCCTTTGTCACACTCCTCGCGCATCATCACAGCTTCAAAGGAATCAATGTCCGGGCGACCGACCTTGTCTTTCTGTTTCACTTGGATCGGATACCAACGTTCTTTCAACGCCAGTTCGCCCTCCTGTTTACGGCGCGGCGCGGTGCCGGAGGAAACGGGGTAAATGCGGCCATCCACGCCCAGGTCGCCGACCTGCACTTTGTTCGGGATGCCACCGAGCGCCACGACCGCCCAGTTCTCAAATTCAAAGTGCGGATACTTCCTCAGTTCAGCTTCGGTCTTGGGCAAATCGCGCACGACGAAGCCGCGCTGGGCTTTCCAGAGCGTCTCATTTTCAGGCAGGCCGCAAACGTCACGCAGCCGCTTCGCCATGACGCGGCAGGCCGTCGGCGAAATATCAATGCCGAGCCACTGCCGTTTGAGTTTGTGCGCAGCGACCAGCGCCGTCCCGCAGCCGCAAAAGGCATCCAGCACGATGTCGTTTTCCTTGCTGCTCGCCCGAACGATACGGTCGAGCAAGGCGAGGGGTTTCTGGGTGGGATAACCAAGGCGCTCTTTGGCTTGGGAATTGATCGGCGGAATATCCGTCCACACGCTATCAATCGGGCGGCCTTCCTGTTCGTCGAGGTAACGCTTCATTCGCGGTACGGCACCGGGGCTGGGTTGAACGACGATCCCGTTCGCGAAGGCTTCCTCAATCCGATCTTTCGTCCAACGCCAGACGCGCGTCACCCCCAGGAACTCATATGTCAAGTTTGGACGGTTGGGATTCGGATTGGTCAGATTATCCAACTGATACCGCCGTCCGTCCGGGTCGCGATGGGAATACTTGCCGGTGGTTTTCTCGTCCAGATTGTCCGGGTCGTAAGGATTGTAAGGCCGGTTGAAGGTAATTTCGCCACCGCCGCCGTAATAGAAGATGGTGTCGTGATTGTTCGGAAAGCCGGTGAAGGCCAGGCCCTTGGCCAAGGTCCGATGCCAGATGATCTCACACTGGAAGTTATTCTCTCCCAGAATCTGGTCCAGCATGACTTTGACGTAGTGACTG
This sequence comes from uncultured Verrucomicrobiota bacterium, assembly GCA_903847485.1. Classification (GTDB taxonomy): domain Bacteria; phylum Verrucomicrobiota; class Verrucomicrobiia; order Limisphaerales; family JAJXZI01; genus CAINDV01. The sequence continues at coordinate 3,460 of CAINDV010001354.1, read as the reverse complement.
GCGTGCCAGTCGCAGTGGTAATAGAAGCTGCCAGTCTTCTTGAGGACGCGGGACAATTCCGCGCAGCGCGGCCGCATGTAATCAATGTAAGCCTTCGTGGATTCGTGGCGGTCATCGAAACGCCGCCGCTCACTCGTTTCCGGCCAGAAGACTTCGTAGTTGCGGTTGGAGTTGAAGGGCGGGTCAATGTAGATGAGGTCAATGCAGGCGCCGGGGAGTTTCTTGAGTTGTTCCAAATTGTCGCCGCAATAGACGGCGCGGGTATCCAAGAGCGCGGAAGGATGCGCACTTCTGGGGGTGGGCCGGTCGTTCTCGCGAGCTGCCGCTGGGCCAGCAAGCGGAGTTTCGGGGCGCGTGGGCTTGCTTGCCCCGCCAGCGGGTTTTACGGAAGGTTTCTTCGCCATGCGCGGAGTGTAGATAACGCCTCTCGAATGAAAAGCGTTTCCACCTCCCCGCCACTTCAGACTGGCTCCGCGATCAAATCGTAATCGGTGTGGCCGATGACGCGTGCGCGGGCGAACTCGCCGACCGGAAGCTGGCCGCGGACATAGACGCGCCCGTCAATGTCCGGCGCGTCAGCCTCGCCACGGGCGACGAGGTAGCGGCCCTTGAGATCCTTGGCGTGCGCGTCGTCCTCACGAATCAAACCATGTTCCCAGGAGCTGATGTTCGCCGCCTTCAAATCTTTCGCGCTGGCTTCACCTTCCACCAGCACCTTGAGTTCGCGTCCGACGAAGGACGACGCGACTTCGCGAGCCACGGCGTGTTGCGCCGCCATGGCCCGGTCGCGCCGGCGGGCTTTCAGCTTGTCGGAAATTTGCCCAGACATTCTGCCCGCGAGCGTGACTTCTTCCTGCGAGTAAGCGAAGACACCCAGGCGCTCGAACTTAGTCTCCCGGATGAAATTGAGCAGCGTGTCGAAGCTCGCCTCCGTCTCACCGGGGAAGCCGACAATGAATGTGGTGCGCAGCGCAATGCCCGGCACGCCGGCGCGGAGCCGGGCGATGAGGTCGCGAATGTAAGGCTCGGTGGTTTCGCGCCTCATGCGCTGGAGCATGTTTTCGTGAATGTGCTGCAACGGCATGTCCACATAGCGCGCCACCTTCGGACAGGCGGCGATCGTGCTGATCAACTCGTCCGTCCAATGCGCCGGATGCGTGTAGAGGATGCGAATCCAGAAGTCGCCAGGTAACTCGTTCAGCCCCCGCAACAGCGTGCAAAGCGTCGTGGCGTCGGCGGCCAGGGAGCGCGTGGCGGCGGTGAATTTCTCCGGCGAAGCGATGGCGCGACTGTGGCCGATCCGCAGGTCCAAGCCATAGTAAGTCGTGTCTTGCGAGATTAGGTTCAACTCCTTCACGCCGTCGGCCAGCAGCGCCTTCGCTTCGGCGACAATGTCCGCCTGCGTGCGGCTGCGGTGACGCCCGCGCATCCGGGGAATAATACAGAAGCTGCACGGGTGATTGCAGCCCTCGGCAATCTTGAGATAGGCGAAGTGACGCGGCGTCAAGCGGAAGCGCGGCGTGGCATAGTCCAGGATGTAGGTCGGCCGCGTGTGAACGTCCAGCAGCGGCGTTGCGGGCGCAGGCGCGACGACGGACTTTGTCTTCCCAAACTTCTCGGTGCCGCGCAGGGCGTTCTCAGTTTCGTGATCGGCGGTTGGCGCGATCTTGTCCAGGCGAGAGAGCTTCGCCGCAACTTCGGACTTCGGACTTCGGATTTCGGACTTCGCTCCTGCGGCGATCTTGGCCGCACGCCGCGCCATCGCTTGCTTCACGATCTCGCCAATCTGCGTCACCTGATCAATGCCCATGAAGGCATCCACCTCGGGAAACAGCGTGGGCAGATCGTCGCGAAAACGCTGGGGCAGGCAGCCGGAAACGACGATCGCCTGACCCGGCCGGGTGGCGGCGCGCACCTCGGCGGATTCGAGGATGGTGTCCACGCTCTCCTCCTGGGCGGCGTCAATGAACGAGCAGGTGTTGACGATCAAGGCGTCGGCCTGGGCGGGGTCATTGACGATCTGCACGCCGCCTTGCAGGAGCGCGCCGAGCATGATCTCGGCGTCCACAAGGTTCTTGGCACAGCCAAGCGAAACCATGCCGACACGCACGGGAACGCTGCTGGATGGGGGCAATTTCACGAGCGGGAAGGTAGGCGGGAAAGTCCCCGACGGAAATCCACAATCTGCGAGCGGCTGGCCCCCGGCGCATCTGAGCATGCCCACCGAAGTCAGACGCAGTTTATCTGCGAGCATCGGGCTGCAAATTTCGGGCGTAGTTCAACAGCGTTGTTCGACGGCAAAACAGAGTTGGTATCCGGCCCATCAGAGGCTCTTTCCAAACCCACCCAAACGCCGCGTGAGGGCACGCGGCCTACCAGCGAAGCGCCTAGCTGGTAGGCCCGGGGCCCTCACCGGGCGATTCCGCGCACCAACAACCGGGGATACACCCGTGACGCTTTTCGGCGAAGTTCTTCGGCATTATCAGGCAAGTGCGATACTACAAACCTCTGCGTTAGCGCAAATGTCTGCCGCAAATCTCGCTGCCGCCCAGCTCCCAGCGGCCAGAAAGCTGGCTTGGGCGGCTCCATGCCCCGGCCTCCCCAACCAAGCTCGCTTTACCCCGAACTCCGAAGTCGGCTCGCTGCTGGCGGCCCGTAGCGCAGGCTGGCAGCCTGCTGTTTCGCAGGTTGGCAACCTGCGGAAACCGCGCACTATTTCCGACGCGCCGAGAAGAAAGGCCGTCCGCCGGCTATCAGCCGGCGATACAGCAGGTTGCCAACCTGCGCTACGGCGACCCCCCGGCTCAACTTCGGAGATCGGGTTTACATGAACCTCGGTTCGGATATCTGCGTTCTTCGCAGTGCCACCTCCCAACTTCGTCGCGTTCGGCGACGATTTCTTTAACGCCGAGGACGAAATGGTTGGCGCGGAGGTCCGCCGAGAACACGTTACCTCTTTGCCCCTTTGCGAAAACCTCTGCGACCTCTGCGTTGAATCGGGTTGCCCGCTGTTTGGATGCGGCTTGGCCGCGCTGTGTCTTTGCGTTGAAAGTCTTCTGTATAGATACGGCTAAGGGAGAGGTTCTTACCACCGATACTGCGAACAGAAGCCGGCCAGCCGGGCATTGTCAATGGTAAGCACCGCTCCCTTTACGTATACGAAGTTGGCGGCGAACACCAGTTCGCCGCTATGCGGACGACGCGGCGGCGGCAGCGGATCAAAGCAAGGCGCCGGAGGAAGCAATACCATTCCCCTATAATAATCGGTAGAAATATCTGGTAAATGGCCAGGTCAGGGTGTAAACTCTGGCCTGGGCAGAAAACGAACGAAACTAACTATTACGGCGGCGGAAACGGTGGCCCTCAAGACGCAGATCCGCGCCGCTACTGATCCCCGGGACAAAGAACGGCTCCAGGTGGTGCAGTGGGCCACCAGTGGCCAGCACACCTTGGCGGACTT
>CAINDV010001353.1 GCA_903847485.1 uncultured Verrucomicrobiota bacterium | reverse complement strand
GGCCAAGGCCGCGAGGGAAACCGCCAACGCTGTCTGTCTGATCTGCGATCCGTACTTCTTCATAATGTCTATTCTACGTTGTGTTATCTGGCGACGCAGGCGACGGCTGAACGGCGAAAGTCGGCAGTCGTCCCCTGCGCCAATGGTCCCGACACTGCGCCGCCCCGGTTGCGCTGAGCACGCCCCGGCCCAAAGTCGGAGGCACACACCCAGAAAACGGAGCGAACCAAGCGCGGTTTCCTTCCTGGCGGCGCTTCCCGCAAGCCTAGATTTGTCCCCATTTCGGGGGACAAGGCGTTTTCATGACGGGCGTCAGTGTTATGCGGAATCGGCTGGCAGGCCTAGCGGCACGGAAGGTTGGCCGCCAGCCGTTCCCATTTCGTCTGGGAGCGCGGACAATCCTGTCCGCCTTGTGCCCAGTTCGCGCCCCTCCAAGCGGACAGCATTGTCCGCACTCCCAGCTAAAATGAGAATTGCTGTCCGCGTAACGTCCGCCCGCCGCCGCCGCTCCGGCAGGGCGGTGGCACCTCGTCTGCGGCGTGCAAAGGCGACGCCGGGAACAGCGCCAGGCAGCAGACGCTAACGACAGAAGCCAGCCGCCGTATGACCAGTGGCACCCGTTTGATGAGCCTAGGCTTCACGGCGAGAATTTCATCCGTTAGCTCGCGCGCTTCGGCAGCGAAGCCTCCAGCCAGGGCCGGGAGGGCGGCTGGATTCGCCGACAAGCGGCGGCTGAGTTACAGATGGCTTTGATTTCTGACAACGCGAAGACTGTAGCGCAGTGAAGCCGTGCTTCAAGCCTGTACAGGGGTTTCGGATTGTCTCTTTTGGTGACCGGGGACTTGCCGCTACAAGAAGGGGGTGATTCAACCGATTAAACGTGAGTTCCTGAGAGACACCGCCACACAACAGTTGCGGGAGGCCATCGCTGCGGGCCACTGGCGGAAACACCTGCCGAGCGAGACCGTCCTCGGCCGGGAGTTACACGTCAGCCGCCGCACGATCCGCTCGGCCATAGCACAGTTGATCCGGGAAAAGGCGTTGCGAAGCCGGGGCCGCGGGCGCAACCCGGACATCACCGCTCCCGTCCGCCTGGCGAGCCGGTCGCCAACGCCAAAGGTGATCCGCTACCTCAGCCCTCGGCGCGCGGAAATGAATGATCACGCCAGCCAGGTGGTGGAGAACGCCTTGCGCGAGTATGTGAAACGGGAAGGCTTCCGCCTGGAGTTTGAGTGTCACCCCGAACTCTATGGCCACTTCTCACCCAAACGCATGACAGCCCTGGCCTTGCAGCCGGACACAGCCGCATGGATACTGCTCCACTCAACTCAAAAGATTCAAGAGTGGTTTGTGGCCAGTGACCAGCTCTGCATGGTGACCGGCTCGTGTCAGGCAGGAGTGGACCTGCCCAACGACGAGTTTGATTCTTCCGCCAGTTGCTTTCACGCGGCCCATCTGTTGGCGGGTCGGGGCCAGGGACATATCGTCTTCGTGGCTCAGGCCAAACTGAACGCCAGCGAACAGTCAACCGTCCGGGGTTTCCTTGAGGGTGCCAAGCGGTTTCCTGATTTGAAGGTGACAGTTACCCGGCATGACGCCACCCGCGAGGGCATTTCCCGGACCCTGCTGTCACTGCTACAGGATTCGCCCCAGCCGACAGGCTATCTGGTGATGCTGCCCGAACACACGTTGACCACTCTCGGCTTATTGCGTTCCCAAGGGGTGAGAGTTCCGGAGGACGTGTCGGTGATCTGCCGCACCGATGACTTGTTCCTGGATTACTGCATCCGCTCGGTGGCCCAATACCGCATTGACTGCGTGAAGTTTGGCCAAGCCTGCGGGGCCGTGGCCGTGGAGATCATCCGGCACGGGGCGGGGCGCTCCCGCCAGGTGAAGATCGTTCCGAAATTCGTGCCCGGCCAAACCTTCATGAAGGCGCGAGTCCGAAGTGCCGGTCCGTTCCGGGGTTGTGGTTGCTGGATGTCTGTGGAGCTGCTAGCCATCAGGGTTGCACGCTTAGCCGTATCCCTGCAGAAGACAGAACCACGAAATAGACGAATAGAAAGGCGACCCCGCGTATTCTGGAGGTAACTATGCAGGCCGAACTCCGGAGTCGAATGACGAATCGTCGCCCCCGGCGGTCAGGTTCTGGGCCAAGTCTCGCGCCCGGTCCAACCAAGAACTCCGCCGGCCTGTACGGGGCACGCAGACCGGCGGATTTCGGGCTTCGGACTTCGTCATTCTTTCGTCATTCGGAGTCCGGAATTCTGGCTTAGAGCGTGTATGAAAACGCCTGGCGTGGTAGGCGAGGCTCCTGCCGAGCCTTTCGGCAAGATCGAATTGCCGCTGTCGCTGAGGCT
>CAINDV010001352.1 GCA_903847485.1 uncultured Verrucomicrobiota bacterium | reverse complement strand
TCTCGCGGCGAACCTTGGCGTCGAAGTTCACGCCGCCGGTGGTCAGGCCGCCATACTTGAGGATGCTCAACATGCACTGGGTCGGGAGGTAAATGTCGGTGGGGACCTGGTCGGTGTCCCAGCCGAGCATGGCGTCGCCGGTGTTGGCGTCAATCGAACCCAGCGCGCCCGCCGCGCCCGCCACTTCCAATTCGTGCTGCATAGTGTGACCCGCCAGCGTGGCGTGATTCGTCTCGAGGTTCAGCTTGAGGTGATCGGTGAGGCCGTACTCACGCAGGAAATTCAGGCACGCGGCGGCGTCGGCGTCGTACTGGTGTTTGGTCGGCTCCTTGGGCTTGGGCTCGATGTAGAACTGGCCTTTGAACCCGATCTTCTTCTTGTAGTCCACCGCCATGTGCAAGAACGCGGCGAGGTGATCAAGTTCGCGCTTCATGTCGGTGTTGAGCAGCGTCGAGTAACCTTCGCGGCCGCCCCAGAACACGTAGCCGGCCCCGCCGAGTTCCTGCGTCACTTCCAGCGCCTTCTTCACCTGCGCCGCAGCGTAAGCGAAGGCGTCGGCGTTGCAGCTCGTCGCCGCGCCCATGGCGAAGCGCGGGTTGGCAAACAGGCACGCCGTGCCCCACAGCAGGCCGATGCCGGTGCGCTGTTGCTCCTCCTTGAGCACCTTGACGACGGCATCGAGGTTCTTGTTGCTCTCGGCCAGTGTCTTGCCTTCCGGTGCCACGTCACGATCATGGAAGGCGTAGAACGGTGCGCCGAGCTTCTGCATGAACTCGAAGGCGACGCGCGCCCGGTTCTGGGCGTTCTTGATCGAACTGGAGCCGTCATCCCACGGGCGGACGGCGGTGCCCACACCGAATGGGTCGGAAAGGGTGTTGCGGAAGGTGTGCCAATAGACCACCGAGAACCGGAGGTGCTCCTTCATCGTCTTGCCTTCGACGATGGCTTCAGGATGGTAGTGTTTGAAGGCGAGAGGATTCTTGGAATCCGCGCCCTCGAAGGGAATGGCCGAGATGTTCGTAAATACGCTTTTCATTATTGGTTAATCACTGACGGGTTAAGAACCCAGCCCGGACGGCCGGGCAAGCGCGCCAAGCGCGGCACCTATCATTACCAATCCCGCGAAATTACCAAGCGAAAACCACCGCGACGGAAACTATTTCACGAACTCCAACTCCTGCCGGTGCCCTATCAGCCCGCGCTCAAACGCCCGTCCGAGGAAGCGGCGGATGCTCTCGCGACCGCGTTCGCCATAGTCGAGCGTCCAGTGGTTGACGTACATGCCGACAAACCGATCCGCCAAGTCGCGGCCCATGTCGCGGGCGTATTGGAGCGCGTGCTCTACTGCTTCGGGGCGATGGTCGAGGCTGAACTGGATGCTGGCCGTGAGGATGTCGGAGATCGTCTTGCGGTCGGCTGGCGCGAAGCGTTTGTGGATGACGTTGCCGCCCAGCGGCAGCGGCAGACCGTCGTTTTCGCGGCCCCACCAGACGCCGAGATCCTCGCAGACGACCAATCCTTCGTTGGTGTAAGTGAGCTGGCCTTCGTGGATGATGAGACCCACGTCGGCCGCGCCAGATTTTACCGCCTGGAAGATTTGGTCAAAGGGCACGACGACAAAGTCGAACTCCTTCGCCGATTTGCCCAGCCAGAGCTGCAGCGCGAGAAAGGCGCTCGTCATCGTGCCGGGGACGGCGATTCGCTTACCGGCGACTTCCTCGCGGCTGAACTGCTGCTTCGCCACGAGCATCGGCCCGTAGCCGTCGCCCATGCTCGCGCCGCTGGGCAGGAGCGCATACTGGTCGCTGACGTAGGCGTAGGCGTGGATGCTGACGGCGGAGATGTCGAGTTCGCCGCGGGTGGCGCGCTCGTTGAGCGTTTGAATGTCCTGCAAAATGTGCTCGAAGCGAAACCCCGGCGTCGGGATCAAACCCTTCGCCAGCCCGTAAAACATAAAGGCGTCGTCCGGGTCCGGCGAGTGGCCGAGCGTGAGCGTGTGATGGTCCATGCGCGGAAGTTAGCGGAACGTCTGCGGCAGTCACGGCGAAAGCGGCCAGGGGACGGAGACGGAGGGTTGAGGAAGCTCAACTCTCAACTCTCAACTTTCAACTTTCGCCCTTCAACAATACAGTGGGCGCGTGAAACTTGTCACTGTCTATCAAGCGTTCAACCCGGGCGACGCCCAGGTGATCCGCTCGCGACTCGAAGCCTCCGGCTTCCACGCGCTCGTGGCCAACGAACTCTCCAGCCTCAGCATGGATGGCTACGCGATGGCCGCTGGCGGCATCCTCGTGCAGGTTCCCGACGAGGAAGTCGCCGACGCCCGCGCCCTGATTGAATCCTGCCAGGCTAGTCCCGATGACACCGCGCAAGACTAAGCTGCTCGCCAAGCTCCAGCAGCAGTTATCCGGCGAAATCCATCTCGACGACGCCACGCTCGCCGCCAACGCCGGCGACAAATGGTTTGCCTCGCATTTGCCCGACGCCGTCGCCCTGCCCCGCTCCACGGCGGCCGTGTCGCGGATCCTGCGCTTTGCCAATGAACACCGCATTCCGGTGACGCCGCGCGGCACCGGGCACGGCTACGTTGGGGGCTGCGTTCCGCTGCGAGGCGGCATCGTCCTGTCCACAGTACGCCTGAACCGCGTTCTGCAAATCGCCCCGCAGGACTTCGTCGCCGTCGTGCAACCCGGCGTCAACACCGCCAAACTCCAGGCGAGGGTCGAAGCGCGCGGCCTCTTTTATCCGCCCGATCCCGCCAGCCGCGCCGACAACACCATTGGTGGTAACATTGTCACCAACGCCGGCGGTCCGCGCTGCCTTAAATACGGCGTTACCCGCGACTACATCCTCGGCCTGGAAGTCGTCCTGGCCGACGGCACCGTAACGCGGCTCGGTGGACGCACCCACAAGAACAAGACCGGTTTTGAGTTACACCGCCTCTTTGTCGGCTCCGAGGGGTTGCTGGGCGTCGTCACCGAAGCGACGCTCAAGCTCCTGCCGCTGCCGCCGTTTCGCGCCGTGCTGGCCATCGGGTTTGGCACGATGCGCCAAGCGGTACGTGCGCTCCACGCTAGTCTCGGCTCCGGCCTGCTACCATGCGCCTTGGAACTGGCCGACGCCTTCACCTTGGCCGCCGCCTACAAGCGCACCGGGAGCGAACGGTTGCGCGGCTGTCGCGCCCACCTGATTGTGGAACTCGACGGCCAGGAACGCTCGGTCCGCGGCGAAATCGCTTTGCTGAAGAAGCTCATCGCGCCCCTCCGGCCGTTGTTTTTGGAACCCGGCTTCGGTGCCGAGCAATGCGAAGCCGTCTGGAAAATCCGGCGCGAGTTTTCCTACGCCTTGCGCGACACCGGCCTCACCAAGCTCAACGAGGACGTCGTGGTGCCGCGTGGACGGTTGGAGGAGTTGTTCGACTTCGCCGCGAAGCTGCAAAAGCGCCACGCCTTGCAAGTCGCCTGCTTTGGTCATGCCGGCGACGGCAACATCCACACCAACGTCATGGTGGACCTCCAGCAACCCGGCGCCAAGGAACGCTCCGAAGCCGCGCTCGACGATCTGTTCCGCCAAGTCATCGCCTGGGGCGGAGCGATCACCGGCGAGCATGGCATCGGCATCGCCAAGCAACGCTGGTGGCCGCTGGCCGTCAGTGAAGAAGCCCGCGCCCTGCACCGCACGGTGAAGCGGGCCTTGGATCCGCGCGGGATTTTGAATCCCGGCAAGTTTGTGTGAACTGGCTCTGCCGGGTTTGGTGAGGTTCGTGCAAAACCCCGGATTCAGCAGGGCGAGGCCCCTGCCGAGCAGCAATTCTCATTATTGCCCGGTCGTCCCCCGCCGGGTAAGGGCACCCTGCCTACAAGTGGGCGGTTTTGGTCGGATGTAGGCCGGGTGCCCTCAACCGGCGGGAGGCGACCGGGCCATAATGAGACCACCC
>CAINDV010001351.1 GCA_903847485.1 uncultured Verrucomicrobiota bacterium | reverse complement strand
TTCATTCTGCCTTCCGCATTCACATGAGTTACCAGGTCATCGCCCGCAAATATCGCCCGCAACGGTTCGCGGATGTCGTCGGCCAGGAGCACGTCACCCAGACGCTCGCCAACGCCATCAGCCAGAACCGTATCGCGCACGCCTACCTGTTCTGCGGCCCGCGCGGCACCGGCAAAACCACCGTCGCCCGCATCTTCGCCAAGTGCCTCAACTGCACCGCCGGCCCGAAGGTGGACTTCGACGACGCCGACCCGCGCTGCCAGGAGATCACCGAGGGCCGTTCCGTGGACGTGCTGGAAATTGACGGCGCAAGCAACAACGGCGTCGAGCAGGTCCGCGAGTTGCGCGAGACGGTCAAATACATGCCGGCGTCGTCGAAGTTCAAAATCTTCATCATCGACGAAGTCCACATGCTCTCCACAGCGGCGTTTAACGCGCTGCTCAAAACCCTCGAAGAGCCGCCGGAGCACGTGAAGTTCCTCTTTGCCACCACCGACCCCGAGAAGGTGTTGCCGACGATCCTTTCCCGCTGCCAGCGCTTTGACCTCCGCCGCATCCCCACCGCGCTCATCGTCAAGCACCTCCAGCACATCGCGACGCTGGAGCAGGTGAAAATTGACGCCGCTGCGCGCTTCGCCATCGCCCGCGGCGCGGACGGCGGGATGCGCGACGCCGAATCCGCCCTGGACCAACTCATCAGCTTTTGCGGCAATACCATCGAGGAGCCGGACGTGCTCTCGATGTTCGGCCTGACGGCGCAGGGGCAGATTCTCGAAATCACCCGCGCCATCCTCGCCGGCGAAGCCGAGCCGGCGCTGCGGCAATTGCACGACCTCGCCAAGCACGGCAAGGACTTGGGCCGGTTGTTGGCGGACCTGCTGAACCACTTCCGCAACCTGCTCCTCTTCCGCGTGTCGCGTGGCGACCTTGGCCTGCTGGAAGTTTCCGAAGCCGAAGCCGCCGGGTTGAAGGAACAATCCGCCGCCACGACCACCGAGGCGCTCACCCGCATCATGGAAGTGCTGACCGACACGGAATCCCGCCTGCGCGACGCCGCGTCGAAGAAAATCCTCGTCGAAGTCGCCTTGCTCAACGCCATCGAAGCGCGCAACGCCGTGAGCCTCGACGCGGTGCTCAAGCAATTGAAGCAGCTCCGCGAAGCTGCCGGCAGCCCCGGCCCGGCACCTGTGGCCGCGCCGGTGGTTGCTGCCGTCGCTCCTCCTGTTGCCCCAGCGCCTGCGCCGGCCACTCCGCCACCCGCTCGCGCCGCCGCCGTCGTTCCGACTCCGGCCCCGGCTCCACCCGCGCCTGCGCCAGCCGCCGCAGAACCAGTCGCGCCGCCGAGCGCCGCGACTTCAGCCACCGACTTGCCCAGCCTCTGGACGGCGCTGGTGGAAGCGGTGGGCCGGGCCAGCGCGTTCACGCGGAGCTACCTCGTCGAGGCGCACCCGGTTAGCTTCGACGGTCATGTCCTCGTCATCGGCTTCGATCCGGAGTTTGACGACAAACGGTCGCTGCTGGACAACAGCCGGGCGCACGAGCTTTTGCAGACAAAGCTGCGCGAGTTGGGCCACCACCGCACACAGATCAAGATCATCAAGGCCGACGCGCCGGCAGGCTGGGCACCCGTTTCCGCCTCGTCAGCGCCCGCCGAACCGCCGCCTGCCCCCGCCGCTCCGGCAGCGTCCGCCCCAGAAAAACCCACCACTCCCGCCGCCGCGCCCAAGGCAGCGGCCAAAGCCGCTGTCTCCGCCGAAAGCAAGGAAGCCTTCAAGAACGATCCGCTGATCAAGAAAGCCCTCGAAGTCTTCAAAGGCCGGATCGTGGAAGTGCGGGCGTGAGCGGACGGATAGGAAATTGGCGGCCAAGCGATACCTCCCGGCGTTGACCCCGAACCAAGCGTCGCTGCCAATTAGGCCGTAGCTGGTTCTTCGCTCTACTACGCCGATCCCGAGACAGCCTTGCGCTCTGCGTTACGATTCTCGCTTAACCCCTTGCGGGGACGCCTGCGACGCCTTGAGCTTGGCGAGCCGGCCGCGGGTCTTGAGGCCGAGCGCGGCGGCTACCCCGACCCCTATGAGGAGTGAGAGCGCCCAGTCCAGCGGGGTGAAGAAACCCGTCGCCACCAACAGCGTGACCATGCCATACGGCAAGAGCACGAACGAGTTGGTGATCAGCCCCGGGTTGTACGAAGGCTTGTCACCTTGGAAGACGATCGTGTGCGTCGCGTTGTTGATGATGAGTTCGAACCAGATCATCGAGAAGCCGAGCCACGGAGCCGCGCCCGCCAGGAGCGCGCCGAGGATCACGATCGGGTAGGCAATCGCGATGTTGACCTGGAAGACGTAGGCGTCGTCCAACGGGAAGTTCGGGTCGGTCTTCGAGCCGAACTCGGTTTTGAGGTTGAAGAACTCCTTGAACCCGAGGGGCGCGAGCACGTACTCCTCGGCCTCGTGCAGCATCAGCAGCGGCAGGTGCAAACACAGGAGCCACTGGTAGAACTCCATCGCGGGCTTGAACCAGATGAGCAAGACGATGAGCGGCGGAGCGAGGAAGAGCGTCGCTGACTGCCAAAAGCGGTTGACGACTCGATAGTTCATCGCCCATTCCCCCCTGCGGTGACGGTCACTGTCTGCACCATTCGGTTGCACGTCGGCACGAGCACGCCGACGTTAAGTTCATGGCCACCTCCGGCGCGTTCCACCAGTAATAGCCCGCCTCGCCAGCGCGTCGAGCCGACACCGACTGATAAGAATTTGGTTTTGGGCGCGCCCGCTTGTACTGGGCGCTGCGCGGATGAAGGAGAATCGCTTTCGTTTTCATTCATTGCGGCCCCATCGTTCCAGATTTGGCGGAAGGTGTCAGCAATCAAGTTTTGCCGGGTTTAGGGCGGAGAGGGGTCAATAGTGACACGTTGCCCTCCCAAGCGGCATGGAAAGTCTCTACAAACTTTGCGCCGAGAGCTTTGACAGCAAGCCGCACCTGAAAGCCACCACCAATGAAGCGAACGCGCTGCTGAAAAAAACGCTCGCCAGTTCCTGACGGCGCATCCCCGGCTTTGTTCTACTGGCACGGCCGGGCCGACTGAAACCATGATACTATTGACCGCCCCCTTTATGACCCCTTTCTTGTGTGTGGTGAACCCCTTACGACGGACCACCTGCCGCGGCTGGTGCTGGCTTAGTGGGGGTTGATTCACTTTGATCCGGTTTGATTGGGTTTGATCCGGCTTGATCCGGCGGGACTGGCGCTGGCTTGGCCGGGTCGGCCGGCGGCTTTCGGTCGATCGTTCCGGGCGGCAACTCGTATTTCAACTCGTGTAACAACGCGGCCACCTCCCAGCCCTGCTCCCCACCGCCGAATAAGGCGGCAATGGCCGGCAACTGCGTGAGCCCACAAATGTGCCCGCTGGCATTCTTTTTGAGCTTGTTCGTCTTGCGCTCGTAATCTTCCCCAACCAGCCGCAGTTCCTCGTACTGCCACTTGGCCCCCTCCAGCCGCAACTGGGCGACCCGATGATCATGCCGCCGCATCTGACCCAGCTCCTGCAAAATCTCCCGCAGCCGCCGCCAGCTCTCCTGCGGTTCCATGTCCTCGGCCAGCAGCAGTTTCGCGGTGCGCGCCAGTTCGACCGCCAGCCGGGGGGCCAGACATTCGCTCACCGGCACCTCGCCCGCCACGCTCTCCAAGTCCTCCGCCTCCTCCGCCAGCCGGCCCACCAAGTCGCACGATTCCTGGTGCCGCAGCCAGTCCCGGTAGCCGCCCTGCTTCCATTCCGAGAGGTTCTGCTCGCTGATAGGCCGGCCGCCGAATTGCTCTTGCAGCACCTCTTTCACGTCCGGCTGTTCATTGAGCCAGACCACCAGCGCCTTGCCCGGCTCGCCGTCATCAAGGCGGCGGTTCAGTTGCTCGCGGATGGCCTGCGGCAGCCGCGCGATCTTGCCGTTCCGGGTGGCGCTCATGGCACTGGCACTCACCGGTACCTCCCGCGGATGTACCGGTTGTAATACCTGCCCTTGGACCCGGCGTTGAGCAATTCCTCGAAGACCGAGTACGGCACTCCAGGGTGATCGTAAATCCGTCCGCTGTGAAAGCAAACCGTGAGTATGCCCCCGGCCCAGCCGATGGCCCGGATGGCGGATGAATGCACCGGTATCATGCCGGGCCTTTCGTTTCAGACAATAGTGTTTCCATGCGACCAATAAACAACCCGCCGGATCCGCCCGCAATGGCATTGCGGGCTTGTCCTGGGGAATAACCACGGCTCCCACGGGAGGCCCGCCTATGGGAAACGCGCTGGTGGGCGGAGCGGACCGTCAGCCGCTCTGCACGGCCTTGCCCGCGATCTGCTGCAGCTTGTTGAAACAGTATTTTTCGAGCGCGGCGCGTTGGGCTGATTCGGTGCCGTGGTCGGTCAACCGTTCCAACTCCTGCCGCAGGGCCGGGTTGTGCAGCGGGTTCCGCCGCAACCGCGCAAACTCCTGCCGCACACGGCCCTTGAGCACCGCTGACCACCACGCCTGGGCGTTACCGCCCAACTCGGGCAGGCGGGCGTACCGGTGGGCTGAGTCACCGCGTTGCCGCACCTCCAACCGCGCGGCCTCAATGAGGTCAACCAACTCGGCCACGAGCCGGTGGCACAGGGCGCCAATGCGCTTGCGGTTGTCATGCAGGCCGGGGGCGTGGTGCTTCGCGGCGAGTTGCACCGCGGCGGTGATGGCCTTGGCATCGCAGGTGAATTGGGGATCCCGCGCGCGGAGCGAGGGCATGGTGAGCGAAACCTCGGCGCACTCCCGGAACAACTCCGGTCGGGCGACCGCCAGCCGGGAGAAGGCGCTCGCCAGCTCTTTGCCGTCGCGAAAAATGACCTGGCAGGCCGTGCCCGAGCCGTCTTCGGCATACCGGATGAAGCTTCGCCGCAAACCGTCCGCCAGCAGGGAAAGACCGCAGATGGCATTGTACGCGGAGGCGTCGTTTACCTCAGGTTGGCCCGGCGGGCACCTTTCCTGGAAGACCGCTTCAAGCAGGCGGATGCCATCGAGAGCTATCTGCAAGCCGCGCTCCCACGCCGCTTCTGGCTCGCGCCGGATGCTCTCCCGCTCGGCTTCAAACTCAGCCAGGAACTTGCGCTCTTCCGCGGGGAGCTTCCGCTTGCGCTTCAGCCGGGCAGCCGCGAGACGATACAGGCCAACCCGATCTCCCCGGCTATGGAGCGCCAACCACTCATCGTGCTCGGCATTCTGCGGCTCCGGCACGTCCCGACCGCTGTTACTTTTGGGTGTCTTACTCATGATGGCTGTAGGTTGTTATACTGCGTGCGGTCGCAATCTGCGCTTTTTGCTCGCACCTCGGTCGGAGCCGGAGAAGGCCAGTCACCATGCCGCCAGGAGGCAGGTTCGGCCCTAGCTCCGTAGGAGCGGGATGTTTATAGGTCGTGTCCAGCCTAACGCGGTCAAGCCCCGGAGGGGCAGAATGTCTATGCGGGGCGGCGGGGCACATTCCGCCCCTC
>CAINDV010001350.1 GCA_903847485.1 uncultured Verrucomicrobiota bacterium | reverse complement strand
CATCCCACGTTCGCCGGCGAGGTCCTCGAAGCAACCGACCATGAGCATTTTGAAATTGACGACCGGATCAATCCCTGGGCGGCCGCGGCCAGTTTCCGACTAGGCCGGGGCACACAGGGCCCGGGCGTGGGCCGCAAAGGCGGAGGCATTGAGGGTCTGGTCGAGTTTGGCATAAAACGGGGTCGTGGCGGGCCGCACCAACGCAGAAGCCGCGAGGAAGAGTTCCCGCGGAGCCAAGGATTGCGCCTGGAACACGTACCGATTGTGCCTTATCTGCCACATTAGGCTATACAAATCTTCTGCTCTTACGCGGTTATTTCAACAGGCTGCTAGGGGCCATGAACAGTTTTCGTCTCTCCCGTGCCGCGTTGGCATGAATCGCGAGGCCCCGAACGCGGCGGAACCGTGTCCTCCGTGGCGCGGATGTTCAATCCGCAGTCAGACGTTCCACCCGGCAGGTTCGGTGCTCGGAAAGGGTGTCCAGCCGGCAGGCTCGCCCTACTCCAACACACTGAATTCTGCCAGCGAGGCAAACGGCCCTTCGGCATGGCCGCTGAGGGCAACAAGCTTGAGGAACTTCGCCGAAGCGGGTTGGTCGAACTTCACAGTCTTCAGCTTCGCGTCGGCAGGGAAAACACCTTGCGCCACCGGTTCGCCCCAGTGCTGCCCATCGGCGCTGACGTAAAGGGCGTAGTCCTTGATCCAACCGTTGCGATTGCCGTCCTGACGCGGCAGAACGGTGAAGCCGGAGAGTTGCTTGGGCGCGGCGAACTCGAGCACTAACTCGTGCGGAAGGCTAGCGGCGAGTTCGCCCCAGGCCGTATGCCAGAGCGTGGCCGGGTCGCCGTCGAACGCCCGCTCCACTTCATAGCCTTCCTGCTCACTGTCGGCCTTCGCCCTGCGGAGGCCGCGGAGCTTGGTCTCCTTTGGTTGCACGATGAGGGCCGCGATCTGCTCGGCGGTAAGTTCGGTCTTCGGTGCAAACTTAGGCGAGGCCATGTAATCAAGCAGACTGGCGCGCATCTGACGCGAGACCGGATCGTCGGAATCCCGCGTGAGGTCGAAGCCGCAGACGATGACTTTGCCCGCGCCGACTTTGCCCTCGACGACGAGGCCGAGCGGGCGCGCGGTGAACCAGTCGTCAATCACGCGCACGATCGGCTCGGTGCCCTTCGGCAGCAAATCCAGCCGCAGCGCGCCGGCGCGGTGGATGAGATACCACCACTGCCAGTTGCTATGGAAGTCAGTCGGGAACCCGGCGAGCGCGGGATGCTGCGGGTCGCATAGGATGCCGAGCGTCGTGGGCGGCTGGCGACCGGTCCAGGCAGTGTTCCAGAAGATGCTGGAGAAACCGAGCTTCACCGGCTCGGTGTCGAAGTTACGGACGGCCTTGCCGGGCAAGGTGAGAAGGAGCTTGCCGCCGGACACGAGGTGCTGCTGGGCCGCGTCGTCGAACTGCGCGGTGACGAGGATGTCCTTCGTTGGCTCGGTCGCGGGCTTAGCCGGATAGACCCAGATGTCCCAGTCGTTCTCAAACGTAAGACCGGCGTCGCGCCGGTCTCTGTTCGCGGCGGAAGATGGAGACAGGCGCGACGCCTGTCCTACCCGAACGACGAGCTTGCACTTAGCCGGGGCTGTCACCTGCTGCAACTCTGCCGACACGCGACCTAGCGAACTTAGGCCGTAGCCGAGCGGAGTGTCTTGGGCAGCGAAACTACCCGTAACCAGAACCTTGCCGGCTTCGTTCACGAGCTTCCACGTCGTCGTCGCGTCCTTCATCGGCTCCGCCCCAAAGTGCGCCACCTCAATCTCCGCCTCTAGCGTTTCATCAGTCGTGAACACCCGCTTCTTCAACCGCGCCAGCGGCACCGTCGAGTTGCAGAACCGGCTGTATACCGCCGCCGTCACGTAGCCTTTCTCCTCCCAGAACGAATCCAGCACACCGACGAGCGCCGTGCCTTGACCGGGGAAGTCATGCAGGTCCAGTAACTGGAAGCCACCCATGCCCGGCGTGCGCATCGCCGACTCAATATCCTCCTTGTAGCAGAGCGTTTGGAGTTTGCCGGATGCGAGGAGGAACTGCTTCGCCAGCCTGCCCATGCCGTTCTTGTCTAGCAAGTCACGGAAGACCTCGAAGTTCCGAGCCTTGAGGTAGCCGGTGTATTTCGGAATCTCGGCGAAGTTAGGATAGACGCACCACTGACCGATCTCATGGCTAATGACCGGCACTTTGCGCTTGGAGATATAGTCCCGGTAGTCGGTGGTCGTCTCCGGCGGCTTGGCATTGATGCGCGACTTCAGCCCCTCGCCCCAGCCTTGAACACGCGGGTCAGGCGTGACGTGGAACTGGTTCTCCGGCAACTGCGGCCAGCCGGAGCCACTGCTCCAGAGCCGGCGCGGGTCTTTAGCTTTGAAGTGTTCGACATACTTGGCGAGATAGGCATTGGCTTTCTCGCCGCCCGGCTCGTTGCCGTGGAGCATGAGGATGAAGGATGGGTGATTACCGTAAGCCTTGAGGATGCGGTCAGTCTCGTCATAGACCCATTGGTCCACCGGCCGGCCGTCGCCGATGTCTGCGGCACCGCCGTTGGCCCAGCAGGTCTCAACTTGGAGATACATGCCGAGTTCGTCCGCTCCTTGGAACGCCGCTTCCGGCGGGCAATAGGAATGAAAGCGGAGGAGGTTCAGCCCATAGGACTTGGCGACCCCGATGACACGCTTCCACTCGGCCACGTCCGTCGGCGGATGCCCGGTCTTCGGGAAGATGGCGCACTCCAGCGTACCGCGGATGAAGGTCTTCTGGCCGTTGATGGTGAATTGGGTGCCGGAGGTGGAGACTTCTCGGAAGGCGAAGTCCGTGGCGATGCCACTCGCACGGTGCTTGAGCGGATCAAATTCCTCGTCAGCAGACGCGAGCGGCGGAGAGAGACTTACGCTGAGATGGAGCATGGCCGGTTTGAATTCGTCCCACGGTTCAATGTCAGGGCCGAGTTTGTTCGTGATCGTCAGGCTTAAGCCATCAAGAGGAACCTCGACCCATTGCTTCGCACTGGGAATCGGGTTCTTCGGCGGCCGGCCCCAGACATTCCCCGGAGAGTAGTATTCCCCAAGCCAGTGCTTGGACACCTTGCCACTGGTGTTCCGAATCTGAACTAGCACAGTTGCCTGGTGGCGGGTGATGTCTGGCTGCACCCGCACCCCCTCAATCCACACCAGCGGCGTCGCCCGCAACTCGATCTTCCCCACGATCCCGTTCCAGTTCCCCTGCGTGTGGTCAGTGATGGCGTGCGAGTTCTCGCCGATGTCCACGATGCGGCGGTTGTCCACGCGGATGCTGACGGTGTGCCGGCCGGGCGCCAGCGTAGGACGGGCGTCGCGCCCGTCTCCATCTATCTTTTCAGTCAGAGACAGGCTGGAAGCCTGTCCTACGATGCCCAGTTCATATTCGTGCGGCGTGGAGAGCGAGTTGTTCGTACCGATGAGCCGGCCATCCACCCAGACGCGGGTCTCCCAGTGCGCGCGTTCAAGGAAGAGCACGACGCGCTGGCCCTGCCAGTCGGCGGGCACCTCGAGGTCGCGCTGGAACCACGCGGCACCGGCGTAGTACTTCTCCGGCTGGAGCCAGAATGGGAACTTGAAGTTGTCCGCCTTGGCATAGGGCGCATAGCGCGGCTCCTCGAACCACTTCGGTGCCTGCACGCCACCGGTCCATTGCGTGTCGAGCGACGGCGCATCGCCGATGCCCGCCGCCGCCAACGTGCCGGGCAGGGTGAACTTATCCGGCAGCTTCCGCTCGCACCACCGCTCGCCGAGGCCGGCGTCGGCGCGGTCGAGTTGGAAGCGCCATTCGCCAGCGAGAGTCAGGGAATTGGCGGCGCGGGCGGCAGTGAATGGCAGCGCCCCGGCGAGGGAGCCGAGGAGACAACCAATAGCGAGTCGGCGAGATATAGACATGTGTGTTGAGAGTTAGGAGCCGAAAGTTAAAGCTGAAAGTTGAAATGATAAAGCTGAAAGAAGAACCGTGCCTCCCGAAGTTGTCGGTGGGGGCGGACTGGCCATCGTTTTGAACCCGAATTCCGGTTCCTGGCCCGGTTTGGCCGCGCCGGCAGCCAGACAGGTTCACATGTTAAGAACACACAGGTAATATTAAAATGAGTGGTTGTGCGCGCTGGCGCGGTTCTGCCAGAGTCTGCCCGGTCGGGGCGGTGGCCGGATGGCGACCTGTGCCTAGAGTGCGCTTGGACGGCTGGCCTTACCGACACAAAATGACCTTAACAAAACCGAAGCCATGCTAACTACTGCCCGGCTTGCCGACCTCGCCACCGATTACTTTCGGGTGCCGGGGTCTGGCGCACGCTTTCAGCGCGAGAAGCCCCTCGTGTTGTGTGCAGTTACAACGCACCACAAGTTCGCCACCCTGCTGGAGGCCTTTCTAAGAGCGTGTTTGAAAATGCCCACAGCAGTAGGGCGAGGCTCCTGCCGAGCCTTTCGGAACCCGCGCGCGGCTGCCGCCGTCAAGGCTCGGCAGGAGCCGCGCCCGACCGCGGCAGGCATTTTCAAACAGGCTCTAAGATGAACTCAAGTAACCTACGTCGCAATCAACTCACCGAGGTCTTCCAACAACACTTCGGCACCGCTCCTTCACTGTGGGGACGTGCGCCGGGCCGTGTGGACCTGATGGGTAGTCACACAGACTACAACCTCGGCTATGTGCTTACCCTGCCCATTGGCCGCGACACCTGGATCGCTGCCCGGCCGCGGGCGGATCGCACCGTGCAGCTCTATTCGCTGAACCTAGAGGCGCAGGCCAGCTTTAGCCTCGACCGCATTGTTTCCGACCCGCAGCAGCGTTGGGGTAATTACCTGCGCGGCGTGGCCCAGGTGTTACAGGCCGAGGGTTTCAACTTAGTTGGCTTCGACGGCGTCATTCACAGCACCGTGCCGATGAGCAGCGGACTTAGTTCCTCGGCGGCCCTCGAGTGCGCGACGGCGACAGTTTTCGAGGCGCTGGGCAGTTGGCAACTTGATCCGGTGAGAAAAGCTCAGCTTTGCCAGCGCGCCGAAAACCAATTTGTCGGTGTGAACTGTGGCATCCTTGACCAATACACTTCCTGTGTCGGTCAGGCAGGTTGCGCGCTGCTGCTGGATTGCCGTGATCTTTCCAGTCGTCCGGTCAAGCTCGCCGAGGGCATCGCCGTGGTGATCTGCGATACTAAGTTCAAGCGCGAGTTGGCTGGCTCCGAGTATGGCCAGCGCCGCGCCCAATGCGAGGCCGGGGCCCAGCAGTTAGGCCGGAGAGCCTTGCGCGAAATCTCCCTGGAAGAGTTCTACACCCGCGAGCAGGAACTAAGTGCCGAAGTCGCCCAGCGGTGCCGGTTTATCGTCGAGGAGAATGACCGCGTGTTGAAGCTGGCCGATGCGCTGATAGTCGGTGATCGGGCAACCGTGCTTAGCCTGACGACTAAGTCTTTCCGCGGCGCTGGCGAGCTTTATGAGATTGGCGTGCCGGCGATGCAATCCATGATGGCCGCGATGCTGAAGGCACCCGGAGTTATCGGTGCGCGCCAGGCCGGGGCCGGTTTCGGTGGCTGCATGGTGGCATTCGTGGAGCGCGAGCAGGTCGAGGCTTTTGCGGAGTCCGTGCGCCGCGACTATCACAACGCCACGGGCATCCAACCGGAGACTTATGCTGTGGAAGCCGCCGCCGGCACAGGTTTGGTCGCCGTTTAAGAGCGTGTTTGAAAAGTCGTCCAGCGGTAGGGCGAGGCTCCTGCCGAGCCGCTCGGCAAGATCGAATTGCCGCTGCCGTCGAGGCTCGGCAGGAGCCTCGCCCTACCGCGCCAGGCGTTTTCATACACGCTCTCAGACTTGCTTTACGGGGATGGGCACGCCAGTGGCTTCCGCTTTCCAAGCGACACCTTAAGTCAGGAGCGCAGCCCGGTTCCCGATCCAAGCTACCTCTTCTGGTAGGGCCGTCAGGGAAACTTCCTGCAATGAAACTGAATAACATTAAACAAAAACAATCGAACTCACTCGACTTGAGATTGTGAGAACGATTCTTTCGATAAACCTCCTAAGTGCTGTTTTGGCCTTTGCCAGTGGGTGGCCCCTATTGGTCAAAGCGGCCGATGGGGCGGGCACACCCGCCTCCGGTGCCGCTGCGGCCGAACGTCTTGTGGACGCTCCGCCGGCGCAGCCGTTCCGAGTCTGGCCTTCGACTCCGCCCCAGAATTGCCCGTTCCCTAAGTCTGACACGTTAGTCAGCGTCGGTTTCACCGGCCGTCATGTCGAATACACCGGCGCGGACACTTGGTATCCTTCCTGGGCCTCGGACGGGAATCTTTACTCGCCGTGGACCGATGGCAACGTCAACGGCCTCGGCTCTGGTTCCGGCGGCGAAGGCGCCACTACGGGCCACGCGACCATCCTCGGCGACGATCCCATGAAGCTCGTCGTCACCAACCAAGGCGTCTTCAAGTCCAGCCCGCGCCCCTACGAAGGCCGCTACCCTTGCGGCTCGCTCGTTCACAACGGCGTCTGGTACTACGGCACCTATTGCCTGCATCCTTCCGGTTCGATCCCACACGAAGGCCGGACCTTTAACTGGCCTTGGCTGGGGCCATTTGTCGGCTTCCGTTGGTCCACGGACCTCGGCAAGACCTGGACGCAGACACCTTGCACGCCAGAGAAGCCACTCTTTGGCGAACACGCGCTCAAGGGCGAGCCGGTGAAGATAGGCGCACCGCACTTTGTGGACTTCGGCAAAGCGATGGAACATTCGCCCGATGGCAAGGCTTACTTGGCGGGACACGGTGCCTCGGACGGCGTCAACCGGCGCTACGCTTTTAATAGCTGGATCACCGGTGACGAGATCTACCTGGCCCGCGTTGCGCCGTCGGTCGAGAACATGAATGACGCCACTAAGTATGAGTTCTTTGCCGGCAACGATACCGCCGGAGAGCCAGTGTGGACGCGAGACTTCGCCCAGATCAAGCCAACCGCCACTTGGCGCGATAACATGGGTTGCGTGACGATGACCTATAACGCGCCGCTCAAGAAATACCTGATGTGTGTGACGGATGGAACCAAGACCGTCACCCGTTTCAACACCTATATCCTGGAGTCCGACCGGATTACCGGCCCATGGAAAATGGTGTCCTATCTCCAGTATTTTGGCGAGCAGGCTTACTTCGTCAACTTTCCGTCTAAGTTCATCTCGGCCGACGGTCGCTCGCTATGGCTATGTTACTCCGGGAATTTCAGCGAAGGCTGTGATGGCATTCACTTCAAGTCATTGCCGCCGGGTGGTCGTTACGCCATGTGCCTGCAAGAGGTTCGCCTGCTCGCGCCCGGCGAAGCTCCGAGCGCCGCCAAGCAGATCGGGAATGTGGCTCGCGACGCCACGGTTACCGTCAGCTCCACGCACCCGGATTACGCCGCGGCCGGGGCGGTGGACGGCTAAGTTGGCGGGTATCCGGGAGACATCCGTGACGAGTGGACCAGTCAAGGCGAGCGGGCCACCGCCATGTTGCGGCTTTGTTGGAGGACACATCAAACCATCAGCCGCGTGACGCTCTTCGACCGTCCAAACAACCTCGACCAGATCACCTCCGGCATGTTGGTCTTCAGCGATGGTTCCACGCTTACGACCGGCACTTTGCCCGACGACGCCAAGCAAGGGCTTGAAACCACCTTCCCGCCCAAGACCGTGAACTGGCTGATGTTCGTCATCACTGGCGTGAAGCCAGGCAGCCCTAACATCGGCCTAGCGGAAATCCAAGTGTTCAATGCTCAGTAAGCTCAAGCTTCGCTCAATCCCGCATCCAAATCCAAGTGCCATGAAAAGACTTATCCTGCTTACCACCCTGGCGTTGGCTACTGTCGCCGTCCGCGCCGACACCGCCTTCGACGCGCCGGGTAACTTCAATCCCATCGTTCCTGGCTACTTCGCCGATCCGACGATCAAGAAGTTCGGCGACACCTTCTACCTCTACGCCACCACCGACGGCAATGGCGGCGGGCGCGGCCCGGCCACCGTCTGGGTGTCGAAGGATTTCGTCAACTGGGTGCTCGTGCCGATGAACTGGCCTACCACGCCGTTCTACTGGGCGCCCGACGTGGTAAAGCGTCCGGATGGCCGCTACTATCTCTTCTATAACCAGCCGTGCAACACCTTCGCCGGCGTCTCCGACACACCTATCGGCCCGTGGGTGCCACTTACGCCTGGCGACGGCCTTGTCATCAAGGACCGCTTAGTCAAGGACGTCATCACGCTCGACACGCAGACCTTCGAGGACAAGGACGGCACACTCTACGGCTACTGGGGAACGTGGGGTATCTTCGCGAACAGCGGCTGCGGCTTCGGCGTGTTCAACCCAGACATGAAATCCTTCGCGCGGCTCGGCATGATTCCGAACACGCAGGCGAAGGATTTCTTTGAGGCTCCGTTTATGATCGAGCGCAACGGTGTTTACTACTTCACCTATTCCTCCGGCTCGTGTCATGACGCCACCTATCGCGTGCAATACGCCGTCAGCGACAAGCCGGACGGCGAGTTCAAGATGGGGCCGAACAATCCTATCCTCGCCTCCACCGCTGACGGCAAGGTCCACGGGCCAGGCCATCACTCGATTCTCAAGCAAGGCGACGACTACTTCATCGTGTATCATCGCCACGACATACCGGTGACGCCCAACGGAATGCACCGGCAGACCTCTGCGGATCGGCTGGTTTTTGAAAGCGACGGAGTCATCAAGAAAGTCGAGCCGACGCATCAAGGCATCGGGTATCTCGGTCCTAAGACTAAGTCGGCCAACCTGGCGTTTGGCAAGCAGGTCACTGCTTCCTCGTTCTATCAAGACACGCTGCGGAAGCACGACTACAAACCAGAGTACGCCGTGGACGATAACAACGCTACGCTCTGGCGGCCCGCCGATAATCGCATGGGCAACTGGCTGACGGTGGACCTCGGCAGTCCGCAGCGCGTGCGGCGCACCGAGGCACAGTTCGAATACGCCACCTGGTTCTACCAGTATCTCATTGAGTCGTCGCTCGACGGCCAGACTTGGAAAGCCTTCGCCGATCGCCGCGAAAACACCCGCTGGGGCAGCCCGATGGTGGACGACGGAGACACGGAGGCGCGCTACCTCCGACTTACTGTGACCGGCACCGAATACCCTGGCCTGTTCGGTGCGCTCTGGAGCTTCAAAGCCTTTGCCGATGCCCCCGTAGAGCCGTTGCTCGCGATGGCCGACAAGGCGTTTGCGTCTCTTCGTAGCGGCGGCTCGGCAGAGCGCCGCCAATCTCCTCCTTCTGACCAAGAACAACGGCGCTCTGCCGAGCCTGATCGCTGGGTGGCTGTTT
>CAINDV010001349.1 GCA_903847485.1 uncultured Verrucomicrobiota bacterium | reverse complement strand
TTTCCGAATGTGGCGGCGTATCCAGCCTTCCAGTCCAAAGACGTTCCGGCGGCGCTCGGCCAGGCCATAGTAGGCCCACCAGCCGCGCACGTAAGCACGCCAGCGGTCCCGCAGTTCGCCACTGCTTAGACTCTGGCAGCTTCGCCATCGTTCCCGGACTTTCTGCGCGAACCGTTCCACACTCTGGGGGGCGACTTCGATCTCCCCTTGCGGGTGGATCGTAAACCCAAGGAACTTGTGTTCCCAGGGCCGCCCCACCCCGCTCTTGGTCGCGTTGACTTCCAGCCGCAGGTGTTTCTAAATCCAGGTCGTGATACTCTCCAACACCCGTTCCGCCGCGCGGGGACTGTTCACATAGATGTTGCCGTCGTCCGCCTAGCGGCCGAACGCCCGGCCGCGCCGGATCAGTTCTTGATCCAGCGCGTCGAGGTAAAGGTTGGCCAGCAGCGGCGAGCGCGGCCCGCCTTGCGGCGTGCCTTCGTCACTGGGTGGCCCCACCCCTTCGCTCATCACCCCTGCTCGCTGGTATCGCCCCATCAACCGCCGCACCCGTTGGTCACGAATCGTTTTACCCATGCGCGTCCTCAGGAGGTCATGGTTTACGTGGTCGAAGGAACCCACGACACACTTCCCCCCTCCAAGACTTGCCCGCAGAGGTTCGGGTTGTCCGTCCTCAGCACGCGCTGACAGGCAAGGTTCTCCAAGTGTTTGGCAAGCTCAACCGCAAGGGGCAGCGTTGGCGGCGGGCAGCATCAGCCAGGCGTGCGGCCTGTTGGGGATCAGTTGGGACACGGCCCAAGAGATCATGCGCCGGGCGGTGGAGCGCGGGCTGGAGCGTCGGCCGTTGGAGGGGCTCAAGCACTTGGGGATGGACGAGAAGAGCTTCCGGCGCGGACAATCCTACATCACGCTGTTGACGGATTTGGAGGCGTCCCGAGTCTTGGCCGTGGTGGCAGAGCGGACCGCCGCGGCGGCCGGCCAGTTGTGGCAGACCCTCACCCCGGAGCAGAAGCAGGCCGTCGAAGCGGTGGCGGTGGACATGTGGGAACCATTTATCCGCACGATCCAGCAGCAGGTTCCCGAGGCCGACATCGTGCATGACAAATTTCATGTCAGCCAGTATTTGGGCGAGGCGGTGGACAAGGTCCGCCGCCAGGAACACAAGGAACTGATGGCGCAGCGGGATGAGACCCTCAAAGGCACCCGGCAGTTGTGGTTGTACAACCCGCAGAACTTCAGCCCGGACCAAGCCGAGGCGTTTTCCGCGTTGAAGGACTTGCATTTGAAAGTGGCGCGGGCCTGGGCGGCCAAGGAACTGTTCACCAAGTTCTGGGAGTATCAGGAGCCGGGCTGGGCACGCCGCTTCTTCAAGGATTGGTTTGGGTGGGTCAGCCGCAGCCGCCTCAAGCCGGCAATCGCAGTGGCGCAGAGGCTCAAGCGTCATTTGGCCAACCTGCTGACGTATCTGAAACATCACATCACCAACGCCGTGACCGAAGGACTCAACTCGAAAATCCAGAGCCTCAAAGCCGCCGCGCGCGGCTTTCGCAACTTCCATAACTACCGGATTCGCATCCTGTTCTTTTGCGGAAAGCTCAATCTCTACCCACTATGATCGCCGGAGAAACTTAGTTTCGTTCGTTTTCTGCCCACGCCAGAGTTTACACCCTGACTGGCCATTTACCAGATATTTCTACCGATCATTATAGGGGAATGGTATGATTCGCCATCCCAGCAAGGCTCCGCAGGAGCGTCGCCCTACCTGGCTACTGAATAAGATACGGCTTAGCTGTGTTGGTCGGCATCAACCCCTTCCGAGCGGATCTCGATCGGCCGGAAGTCTCCCTCGTTACCTTGCTCGTCGCTGACAAGGAAGGCTACCTCCGCGGTGCCACCAGCCTAATGCAGACCACCGGTCAAGTTCATGGCAGCGATGGAGAAGTCCGCAATTTCGGAGGCGCAGTTGGCAGCGTCGAAATGGCAGCCAGGAATCCCCGCGCTTTGATCAGTGTCTCTTCGTATTCCGCTGCGGGGTCCGAGTCCGCAACGATGCCGGCACCGATGTGAAAATAGGTTCTGCCCGCGGCGCAGACGGCGGTGCGGATGAGTAGGCTGAACTGGCTTTCGCGGTTGAAGCCGAGGTAGCCGAGCGCGCCAGTGTAGGGGCCGCGAGTGACGGGTTCCAGTTCGTCAATGATCTCCATCGCGCGAATCTTCGGCGCGCCGGTGATGCTGCCTCCGGGGAAACAGGCGGCCAGCGCGTCGAGGTGGGTGAGGTCCGGGCGCAGGCGGCCTTCGACGGTGGAGACAAGGTGCTGGACGTGCGCGAAGCGTTCCAGACGTAGCAGGTCCGGGACTTGCACCGAGCCGAATTCGCAGACGCGGCCGAGGTCGTTGCGCAACAGGTCGGTGATCATCACCAACTCGGCGTTTTCCTTCGGGCTGGTCTGGAGTTCGTAGGCGAGTTGCGCGTCGCGGGTCGGATCCTCGCCGCGCGGTCGGGTGCCTTTGATCGGGCGGGTGCGGACGTGGCGTCCACTGAGGCGCAGAAACGATTCGGGCGAGGAGGAGGCGAGTTGAAAATGGCCGGCGTCGAGAAACGCGGCGTAGGGCGCGGGTGAGACTTCGCTCAGTCGGCGGAAGAGTTCCCAAGCAGTGAAGTCCGCTTCCACGCTGAGTCTTTGGGAGAGGTTGACTTGGTAAATGTCGCCGGCGCGAATGTAGCGCTGGGCGCGTTCGACGGCGGCGATGAAGTCGGCGCGGATAAAGGTTGAACCGATTGTCCCCTCACCCCGGCCCTCTCCCCCGCTGCGGTGGAGAGGAAGACACTGACGCCGCGTATCGTGCTGACTCGCGGCCATGGACGGCTCCGAACGCGGCTCCGAATTCTCCCGCTCACTTTCCGAAAGGGCGCGGGCCGGGGCGAGGGTTTCCTCAATTCGGGTTTTCCAAAATTCCAGTCCTTCGCCCGCCCGCGCCTCGCTGCGGGAACCGTCTTCGTGCCAACCGGTGGCGACGATCCACGCCTTACCGAGCAGGTTGTCAAAGGCCACCAGGCTGGCATAGAAACCGAGCCAGCAGTCAGGCAGGTGCAGATCGTTGGCGGCGCGCAATGGGCGGCGCGGCGGCTCGGTCCAGTTCTTGAGATCGTAACCCCAGCAACCGAAGCAGCCGCCCAGGGGAAAATGCAGGGCGGTGTCGTCGGGCGATGCGTAGCGAGCGAGCAGTTCGGCCAGCAGCGTCCAGGGATTGCCCAGTTGAACGCGGGTGCCGGCTGCGCTTTGGAGTTCACACCGCGGGCCGTGGGAACGCAGCGTGAGAAAAGGATTGGCGCTGAGAAACGAGTAACGTCCGTGGTCAGGATCGGGCTGCGTGCTCCGCAGCAGGATCAGTCCCGGTGCGCCGCGCAGCGACTCGGCCAACGCTTCCGGCGAGCACGGCGTGGGGATTTCTTCGACGAGCGCGCGCATTGGCGGGCGGCCTTCACGCGAAGGCTCGCGGCATCGTCTGCGGCGGGCCGACGCGCCGGACGTAGTCGAGAATCACCGCGATGGCTTCGTCGGGGTCGTCGGTCACGGTGACAAGGTCGAGGTCGTCGGGGCCGAGGTAGCCGGCGTCCGTCATCTGGGTTTTCATCCAGCGGAGCAGGCCGGACCAGAAAGACTTGCCGAAGAGAATCAGCGGGTATCGCGGGATGCGCTCGGTCTGGACGAGGGTGATGATTTCGGCCAACTCGTCGAGCGTGCCAAAGCCGCCGGGCATGAAGACGAAGGCGAGGCTGTATTTAACGAAGGAGACTTTGCGGGCGAAGAAATAGTGGTAGTTGATCGGCACGTTGGCGAAGCGGTTGCCGGCTTGTTCGCTGGGGAGTTCGATGTTGAGTCCCACCGAAGCGCCGCCCGCCGCCGCGGCGCCTTTGTTGGCGGCCTCCATGATGCCGGGGCCGCCGCCGGTGATCACGGTGAGCTTGTGTTTCGCCAGGCCCCGCGCCAAGGCGACGGCGGAGCGGTAATGGGGCGAGGTGCGCGGCATCCGGGCAGCACCGAAGATGGACACCGCCGGCGCGACGCGGGAAAGCGTTTCAAACGATTCCACGAACTCGGCCATGATGCGGAAAATCCGCCAGGGATCTTCCTTCAAGTAATCGGGGCAGGGATGGTTCACGCCGGCAAGGTAGCGGGGGCGTGGCGGGAGACAAGCATCCGTCGCGGTGGCAGTGTTTCAGCGCCTGGCATTCCGTACGGTGGTCACGGGAAATTCAGCCGATAGAACCGCACGCTGATATTCCCCGGGGAATCAGTGAATGTGCGCGTTGTGCCGTCGCCGACGACGGCGGAGATCCAGTGCCATTCGGGTTCGTCCAGCGCGGCTTTGTATTCCAAGATGTACACCTGACCACGCGTGGTGGGGACCGAGAAGCGAAGCTGGCTGCCGACACGCACCGGTGCCGGCAGGGCGGGACCCGGTGGCGGTGCCTTGCCGAGTAGGGCGAGATTGTGATAGCTGCCCGCCGAGACGGCGATGGCTCGGGGCAGCCCGTTGGGGACACTGCCTTGGCCGTAAAGATTGTCGCCCCAGGCGGCGAGTGAACCATCGGCGGCGATGGCCAGGGTGTGAACAGCACCGCCGGAAAGGGCCTTGACGGAGGTGGGTGCGGACGGGCCGCCGAGCTGGCCGGCGGAGGCGTCGCCCCAGAGCGTTGGGGTTTCTGTCAGACCCAGCGCGAGGCTGTGAGAGTCACCCGCGGCCACGGCGGCGACGTCGTGCAAGCCCACCGGGACGACGGATTCGCCAGCGAAATCGCCGAGGGAATTGAGATTGTCGCCCCAAGCGGTAACGGTGCCATCGCTGCGCAGGGCGAGGCTGTGGCTGCCGGCGGCGGCGATGGCGATGGCATTGGTGAGATTGGCGGGGATGGCGAGTTGGTTCCAACTGTTATCGCCCCAGCCGGTCACGCGGCCGTTGGCGCGGAGGGCGAGGCTGTGGCGCGCGCCGGCCGCGATGGCAACGATGTTGGTGACGTTGGCGGGTACGGTGATCTGGTTATTGTAATTCGCGCCCCAGGCCACCACACGCCCCTCGGCGGTGAGGGCGAGGCTGTGGTAAGCGCCGGCCGCGACGGCGATCGCGTTGGTGACGGTGGGCACGTCGCACTGGCCGTCGTAACCATTGCCCCAGGCGATGACGCGGCCATCGGCGCGCAGGCCGAGGCTGTGGAACCCGCCGCCGGCTAAGGCGATGGCGTTCGTGGCGGTGATGGGTACCTCGGTCTGGCCGAACGCGTCGTTGCCCCAAGCCATGACCGGGAGGAGCGCCACGATGGCATTGGAACTGGTGACGCTACCGAAAGCACTGGAGACGACCAAGGCGTAGGCACCCTCTTGGGCGACGGACAGGTTCGACAACGTCAGTGAGGCACTCGCGCTGCCGGGGACCGGCGTGCCGTTTCTCTTCCATTGATAGGACAGCGGCGGCGTGCCGCTGGCGGCGGCCGTCAAGGTCACGGTCCCGCCAAGGAGGCCGCCCCGGTCGGACGGTTGCAGCGTGATGAAAGGACCCGTGGCACCGGCGGCATAACTCACCTGGTCCACCCAGCCGTGATCCTGGCCGGCCTGACCGGAGGCGCTCTTGGTGTAGATCCATTCCAGCAGTTGGGCGCCGGCGGGAAGGTAAAACTGAATCTGCTGCCAGGTGATTTCGCCCGAGATAGTTTTCTGAACTCCGCCGCCGTAGCCGAAGCTCAGCGTGTCAGCGTCCGCCTCCGAGGAAACCTGCCACCAGAAGCTCAGGGTGCCGGGACCGTTGACCGTGGCGCGCAGCGCCGTCTGGGCACTGTCGCCGATCATGCCGCTCTGGGCGGCGGCGGTGCCGTCGTGTGAAATGAGCGTCTGGCCATACCACGGAAAATTGGTGTCCGTTGTCCAAGTCAGCGTGCTGTTGTTGAGTGCGAACGGCAGGGGCACGGTGGGTATCACGGTCAGGATCGCGTTGGAACTGGTCGCGGAACCGAGGTCATTGGTGATGACGACGGAATAGAGGCCGGCGTCGTTGGTTTGCGCGGCAGCAATGATGAAGGGGTTGGCCGTGGCACCCGGAATGGCTGCGCCGTTCTTGCGCCATTGGTAGCTGAGCGGGTCGCTGCCGAAGACGCTGACGGCGAATGTGGCGGGCCAGCCAGCGAGCGCGGTCAGGTTGGTGGGTTGCGCGGTAACGATGGGCTTGGAGGGGGGCGCGCCCACAAAAAAGGTCATGGTATTGCTCCGGGCGCTGAAGTCGCGCAGGTACAGGCCGGAGGGCGTGCCGTTCCACCAGTTGGCGGCGGGTTTGCTGAGATCGAAGAGCTGGTTGGCGTAAACACTGGTCCTGTTGCCCAAGTAGTACACGTCCTTGTCGTCCCCCGAGTTCTTGTTCTTCTCCAGATCCCAGAGGTTGTCGGCTTGGACGAGCGTGGCTTCAAAGTTGTTGTGGGTGGCGTTGGTCTTGAGGTTGACTTTGCTGTTGCTGCCCCGTTCGTCAATGTGCCAGACGGCGACGCCGGTGCCGGGGACCGCGCCGTCCCGCCCGCCGCGGTAGCGGCACTCCATCAGGAAGTACTCGGTGGCGACGCCGGGTTTCTGGTAGCGGTAGAACTGGTTGAAGTCCGGGCCGGGCGCGGCGGAAACGGTGGCGACGAAGTTGGACAGGCCGTAGAAGTCCGTGGTGGTGGCCCAACCGGAGGCGCGGCGAAGGTAGGCACAGATTTCGACGGGGTTGCCGCCGCCGCCGCCGTAGTTGCCGGAGGCCATCAGGCACCAGTTGCCGACCCCGGCCGAGGCGTAGGTGTAGTCGTAGAGGTCCGGGTAGCCGCAGAGCATGTGGCCGTTTTCATGGCAGAACGTGCCGATTTCAAGCGCGGCGCCGATGTTGGTGATCTGGTAGCGGAAAAGCTTCTTTCCGCCCGGGGAAAGCGCCACCGGGCTGGCCAGGCTCCAGGAATGCGGCCATAGGCCCCGGCTCCACACGTTGCCATTGCCGCCGGCGTAGAAGACGTTAAAGGCGACCACGTTGTTCCCGCTGTCCACGGTGAGGTTGTCAAACAGGGGCAGAATATCCGTCGTGTAATTCGTCAGCGCCATCATCGCTGTGAGCACGTCAGCAATCAAAATGCGCGCCTGCAGTCCCGCGTCCTTGCTGGTATCGTTGTAGAAGCTCTTGGGCTTGGGTGCCGTGAAGTAAATAGTGACGACGTTCGAGTAGGTGAGGAGGTCGTTGGAGACATCCTGGAAATACTTCTTCACCGAACCGTTGTTGCCGAACTGGCTGAAGTTGTCCCCGTTGCAGAACTCCTCCACGTCCGCCTGCGGGATCGTGGCCGGGTCGTCGGTAAAATCAATCAGCAGGCACAGGCCGACCTTGGTGCCGACGGTCGGGTTGCCGGGCGGGGCAAACTGGCCCGGGGCCGAATGCGATTGGGCCTTCAGCGCGTCCCACCGCTCGCTCACCTGCAGGGCTTGGTCCCAGCGCGCAAAGCGCTCGCTGACCTGTTGTTGAATCGCGGCGGCGTTCATGCGCAAATGCGGCGTCAGCCCCAGCGCGGCACCGGTGCCCGACTGGACCTGGGTGCCGGTCGAGAGCAATTGCGCACCGTCCGGCGACAACTGCGCGTAACAATAGGCGCGCTCCGCCTCGCCAAAGACGACCGTGTAGCCATCCAGCGTCTCGAAGACCGCGTAAAACTCATCGCCCTGGCCCCACAATTCTATGGCGGCACCCGATGGTTGGGTGAAGGCGATGCGCTTGGCGAATGGTGCGGCCTTGAGGGGCGGCGCGAGCAACAGGCCCAGGCTGAAGAGTGCCCAGGTAAGGAGGAGACCCAACCGGTGAGTGCGGTGCATGAGTTTCATGGCAAGATGATGTTTTGGTTGCGTGATCATTTGACTTTGGTCAAGCCAGACAGTCACACCGACCGATACTCTGCCAGAGTGCCGGTCTAACGCAAGCAGTTATGTGACACTTGGGGATGCGCCGGGCGCATTCGGGCACCGCCCGGGGTAGTGGGGCAGCCGTCTGCGGCTGCCAACGTCCCGGCGACTGTCCCCGGTCGCGGCGCGATCCGGCAGGCGGAGACGCCTGCGCCACTACGGAGGCAATCATCGGCGGCACCCAGCGGCCCCAATTGTCCCGCACCAGCGCGTTTTTTGTTTTTCCGCCGTGGTTCTCCGTTAGACTTCGCGCGCCATGCAGTTCCTCCAAAACTTGGACACGGGCTTATTCCGCTTGGTCCATGAGTCATTCAGCAACCGCTTCTTCGACTGGCTGATGCCGATCGCCAGCGGCAATCCCGCCTTCATTCCGGTGGTGGTGCTGGTGGCGGCCGCGCTGCTTTTCCGCGGCGGGGCGCGCGGCCGAATGTTTTTGCTCTTCCTGGCTCTGGCCATCTTCGTGACCGACAGTCTCCTCTGCAACAACCTGAAGCACCTCATCGGTCGGCCCCGGCCCTTCCTGGCGCTGGCGGATGTGGTGCCGCTCATCGGCAAAGGCGGCAGCGGCAGCATGCCGTCGTCGCACTCGGCGAACTGGGCGGCGGGGGCCTTCACGGCGTTCCTCTTCTACCGGCGCAGTCTGTGGTTCATGGTGCCGATGACGTTCCTGATCAGCTTCTCGCGGATTTACAACGGCGTTCACTACCCGGCTGACGTGCTGGTCGGCTGGATCGTGGGCATGGGCGGCGCGGCGTT
>CAINDV010001348.1 GCA_903847485.1 uncultured Verrucomicrobiota bacterium | reverse complement strand
TACATTGGGTGTTTTCCATGACGTGGACGTGGGAGTCACGATGCCCTTGTCAAAACGCCGCCCGGTGGCGGGGTCAAAAAAGAAGGTGGCATACGGCACGCCGGGGATGAGGTTGTTCACCGTAAATCCGCTCCAGTCGTAGATGCCCTTTCGCGGACGGTAGATAAAGCGCGTCCCGCCGGGAATGCCGGCGGCAAAGCAGCCCGGTGTCCACTCTGGGTGTGGCTCGAACTTCTGCCACGGGTACTGCGCGAGCAGTTTCTTGGCCAGTCCGAGTTGGGTGGCGCCGGGATAGTTCATCCCTTCCTTCCAGGTCGTATAGTCGTAGGGCTGACGAGCCCATGCGCCCCAGTTCCCGTGATCGCCTTCAACGCCGGCATGCCAGATCCCTGCCGCGCCGTAGGTGTGGCCGGCGGCACCGCTCAGGATGCTCTGCCAGAAGATCCGCCGCTGTGTATCGCCAAAACCCTGCTGCATGTGCCCCTCGTAACAGGTCTCGCAAATCAGCACTGGCATGGGCGGCTTGGTCGCGTAGGCCAAGGAAACAACCGCCGCGGTTTGCTTATGCTCTTCGTGGCCACCCCCGCCGACCATGTCGAAGTCGATCACCGGGATGTCGTCCTTGGCAAGTTTCCGCGCATCACCCGTGTGGCAGGCGAGCGGGTGATGGTAAGGATCGATGCTCCGGAGATAGGTCGCCACTTCGGCCCAGGGACCATGCCCCGCCTCTGTTTCTTCCGGAATCTCACCCGCCAAGATCCAGATCACCGGATACGCGCCATAGCGCGCAATCAAGTAACGCCAGTGCCGTTTGATGCTGGCAGCCCCGAATTTCTGCATGCTGTTGCAGTCGCCGCGTCCCCAGGCTCCGACAATGGCTGGCACAATGCCAGCGTCCGCCAGATGCTTGAACCGCCGATCCGCATAGTCAAAGTACTTCGGATTGACCACGCTCATGTCCTGCGCCAGATACGGCTGTCCGCCCTCATTCTCCAGGCTTGGCGCGAAGAAATTTTCGTCGGGATACGGACCGCAGACGATCTGCACCACGGAGAAGCCCTTGGCCTTGCGGTCGGCTGTGAGTTCCTGAAACCCGTCCCAGGTCATCCGCTTGCAGAGGTTCTTCCACCAGGTGTCGGCCAGCCAGAAGAACGGCGTGCCGTCGGCATGCTCGAAGAAGGTCTTGCCAGGTGTCACCTTCACAAACCCATGCTTCAGCAGCGGGTTGTCGCCCTTGTAGGCCGCGACAGAAAGCGTCTGTTCCTTCCCATTGAGACCGGAGTTGGCCTTGTCAGTGCATTCAATCCGGTAGGTGTAATTCCCTTGCACAGGCGGCGCGAACCGAACCGTCCACTTCTTGTCGCCTGCCCAGAAGGCCGGGACCTTCCATTGCTTCTCGCCCTGCTTGAAGACGACATCGACCTCCACCTCCGTGAACGCATTCGAGTACGCTTTCTTGCTCTCGTAGGAGGTTTCGAACACCTCCCATTGGCCAACCTCGGCTCCATACGACACAGCCTGCAGCAGCACGCATAATCCCGACAGGACAGATAATTTGTTTCTCATAAACTTTTGTTCCTTCTCGTTACTTCATTTTTCCCAAAACCAGTCCTGCCGCCGCTGGAGCGGTGATGAGGGCGCCCAGCAATAGGGCGCCCTCGATTAGCTTTACAGACGTGTTCACATTCTTAAAAGAAACTGATGAACGTGCCGCGCATGACGACTTGGTACGTGATGATCACACTGCCGGAGCCGCCATTGCCGCAGATACCGTTTCCATCGCCGCCCCCGCCGCCGCCACCGCCGGTATTGGCCAAGCCGTTGG
>CAINDV010001347.1 GCA_903847485.1 uncultured Verrucomicrobiota bacterium | reverse complement strand
GTGTGGAAGTGGAAGTACGGCCAGGACCGGGCGTTCCTGGCAGATACCTGCTATCCACTAATGCGGGAAGTCGCGGATTTCTATGACGATTACATAGGCAAGCCGGTGGACGGGCGATACGACGTGTACGGTTCCGTCCATGAAGGGGCGAACTGGTTTGCGAAGAACGACATGTTCAGTCTCGGCGCCATACGGTTCCTATACCGGGAAATCATAGCCGCAAGCATAGAACTCAGACGTGACGCTGACCGCAGGACCCATTGGCAGGATATCCTTGCCAACATGAGCGAGTATCACCTCCAGGAATGGGGGAATACGGTTACTTTCAGACCGGATTCGATTCACGACGTGATGGATGCCCTGCATTGTCAAGGAGGTGCCAGGAACACCGGGCTCATGTTCACAACGACATTTGACAACATCAGCTACGCGACGTTGCCGGCATACAAGATCGCCACATGCAAGACTCTGGATAAGGGCAATATGTTTCACCCTCAGCGATGGTGTGGCTGGCAAAATGGCAATGACTTCGGAATGATGTTCGTCATGGCCGTCAGGGCGGGCTACCGCCCGGATCGTGTGATAAAGGCCATCAAGGGATGGAAACCGGAACCCAACGGCATCGTATCCCAAAAGGATGGCGGCGGCATAGAGACCGCGGGAATTATTGAGGCCATCAACAACATGCTGTTGCAGAGCCATGACGGTGTCATAAGGATTTTCCCCAACTGGGATAAAGCCATCGACGCCCAGTTCAAGCGACTGCGGGCCGTGGGGGCGTTCCTTGTCGAGGCGAAATATCGCTCGACAGGGCGGGTGGTGGATTCGGTGCGGATATTCAGCGAAAGGGGCAGCACCTGCGTGCTGCAGAGCCCGTTTGACGGGGCAGGCATCGCTGTGACCCGTGGGGACAATCGGCAGCCGGTTTCGACCGTTCAGAACGAGGAAGAGTTTACGTTTCGTACGACTGCCGGAGTGACCTATGACATCACGCGTGCCGAATGCAAGGCTGCTCCCGCCGGTTCGCCGGTCATAACTGCGCATCCCGTATCGACAACCGTAGTGCTTCCCGCGACAGCCACGTTTACTGTGGCGGCCTCCGGCGCGGGCCTCAGTTACCAGTGGCAGAAGAACCGGGCTGACATCCCCGGAGCGACCTTGCCCAGCTATACCACACCGGCCACGACTTTGTGGGATATCGGCAGTGCGTATCGCTGCGTTGTCTCCAACTCTTTTGGTACGGTAAGAAGTAATCCCGGGATCTGCATATGCACTTCTCTCAAGTGAACACGACGGTTTGTGGCAAGTGGCGCAACGTCACGCCAGCTATTGTGGTCGCTGGAGTAAGGTGCATACATAGTGCAAGCAAGCGCACAATTCCCCCCCAACGGTCAACGGACAATCTGGCCACAAACAACTTGCCAGTCAGCAACTCGGATGGGCGACGTAGGCCAGCTTCTGCGCGCCGGCCAGGCAACCCAAGAGCAGGTCGGCCACGGGATTGCCCCTGGTCTTGCGGTGGGGCAGAACCCGGGCCAGCAATTCACCGAACCGATGCCAGTGGAGGAATCCGGCGAAGGTGAGCAGGCCGGCTCGGCCGCTTACCTTCTGGTGGTGAAGCCGATCTGGATGGTCTGTTCTGGAGTTGGAAGTTTGATGAACTTGGTCACGGTTTGGTGACCGGAAATGCCGGGGTGATTCGAGGCTTTTGCATGCACGCATCAACCACTTCCAGACCATAACCGCTTTGGCTACTGCATAGTTACGGCTAAGCGGTATCGCTCCAGTATCCTGTAAATCGCGTTGCCGTCGCCCCGCCGCCGCGCTATTCTCCGCGCCATGAAACACCGGCTCGACTTCGAAAAGCCGATTCTGGAATTGGAAGGGAAGCTGGCCGAGCTGAAAAAACAGCCCGAAAAGCATGCCCTTGGCGTCGGCTTTGATGCGGAAATTCTCCAGATGGAGCAGGAGATTGCTGAGACCCGCCGCCAGGTCTTTGCCAATCTGACTGCCTGGCAGCGCGTGCAATTGGCCCGCCACCCGCACCGGCCGTTCACGCTGGACTACATCCGGCTGGCGCTCACCGATTTCCAAGAATTGCACGGCGACCGCCTCTTTGCCGACGACCGGGCCATGGTCGGCGGTTTGGCCCGGATTGACGGTGAAGCGGTGATGGTCATCGGCACCCAGAAGGGGCGCGACGTGAAGGAGAATATCCTGCGCAACTTCGGTTCCGCCCATCCCGAAGGCTACCGCAAGGCCCTGCGCCTGATGCGTCTTGCCGACAAGTTTGGCCTGCCCATCCTGACGATCATTGACACCGCCGGCGCTTACCCCGGCGTCGGGGCCGAGGAGCGCCACATCGCTGAGGCCATCGCGGTCAATTTGCGGGAGATGATGCTCCTTCAGGTGCCGATCATCGCCACGGTCATCGGCGAAGGCGGCTCCGGCGGCGCGCTGGGCATCGGCGTGGCCGACCGGGTGTTGATCTTGGAAAACGCCTATTACTCCGTCATCAGCCCGGAAGGCTGCGCGGCCATTTTATGGAAGGACCGCGCCGCCGCCGCCACGGCCGCCGCCGCGCTAAAGATCACCGCCCGCGATCTTCTCCAGCTTGGCTTGGTGGACGAAATCGTGCCTGAACCTCTCGGCGGCGCGCACACCAATCCCCCCGCGATCGCTCAAACCGTCAAGGCCGCCATGCTCAAGCACCTCAAGGAAGTGCAAGCCCTTGCCCCGGAGGAGCGGCTCAAACTCCGCTACGCCAAGTTCCGCGCCATGGGCCAGTTCGACGAACCGGCGCGCGCCGCCTGACTCACCCCCATGTTTCAGTTTCCGCCGCTTCCCTACCCGCTCACGTTTCAACCGCGTTTCAAGGAGCGTGTCTGGGGTGCCCGCAACCTGGAGCGTCTTTACGGCAAAGCCCTTCCGCCGGGCAAACTCATCGGCGAATCCTGGGAGATCAGCGACCGTCCCGGCGACGCCAGCGTCATTGCCAACGGCCCGCTGGCTGGCCGCGATCTGCGCTGGCTGATGGAGCATCACGCGGAGTGGCTGCTCGGCGGCGCGGCGGCTCCCGGCGTGCGTTTCCCGCTGCTGGTGAAGATTCTCGATGCCCAGGAAGCGCTTTCCCTCCAAGTCCATCCGCCCGCCAGCAAAGCCAAGGCGTTGGGCGGCGAGCCGAAAACCGAGATGTGGTATCTGGCGGACACGCAACCGGACGCCAGCCTCTACGTCGGGCTGAAGCGCGGGACGACGCGCGCCGATTTCGAGCGCCGGCTCCAAGATGGCTCGGTGGCGCAATGCTTCCAGCGGCTCGCCGTGCGCCCCGGCGACGCCATGTTCCTGCCGAGCGGCCGGGTCCACGCCATCGGCGCGGGCTGCGTCATTTTCGAGATTCAGCAGAACTCCGACACCACCTACCGTGTCTTCGACTGGAACCGCGTCGGGTTGGACGGCCAGCCGCGCGAGTTGCACGTCGCCGAATCGCTGGAGAGCATTGATTTCGCCGACTTCGAGCCGGGCTTGCTGGCCAGAACCGCCAAATTGGAAGGAAAAACTTCCGTCCGCCCGCTGGTGAATGATCCGCTCTTCACGGTGGACCAGGTGGAATTGGCCACCGGGGAGACGGCCGTCGCACTTGGTGGCCAGCCCGTGATCGTCGGCGTGCTCAGCGGGAATCTGGAGGTTTGCTGCGACGGCGAGACGGAGGAAATTCCGGCCGGCGGTTTCTGTCTGATTCCGGCCAGCGCCGGATTGCCCACCATCATGCACGCCGACGGCCCGACCAGCTTCCTCCGGGCGATTCCCGGCGGTTCCGACGACTGAATTCTCACGGCGACGCTCCTTCGCATGAACCGACGAAAATTCTTCACCCTGGCTGGCGCGGCCACCGGTTACTCCGTGTTGGTTTGCGCCGACGAGTTGGCTGTAGGGCGGAATTGGCGAGCTTCCGCGAGGTGCGTTGTCATGCGTGACGCCGGCGAACGACGCTTGTCGAAGATGGTGGGTGCGGTGTGTTGACATTCAAAGTCGCCGCGGTAGTTTAACCGCCCTTACGTTGCATCAACTTCCCTCAACGACTGCGATTCGTGGCTGCTAAAGACGATTATCTGGTAGAAATGCTCGTGGACCTCGGCTTCGTTACAGCCGAGCAGGTCGCGGCGTCGCAGGCCGACGCGGGCGGGTCCGGGGTGGTGGACTACATGCTGGCCAACAAGCTCGTCCGCCCGGCGGACCTGGCCCAGGCCAAGGCGGCGCACTTCGGCGCCGAGGTGGTGCATCTGCGCGACTTGGCCATCCCCGACGACGTGATCGCGACTGTTTCCCGGACGCTGGCCAAGCGCTATCGTGCCATCCCTGTCTCTCGCACCGACGGCGGGATCACCGTCGCCGTCTCTGACCCCTCGGATCTGGACGTGCTCGACAGCTTGCAGCACGCGCTCCACGCCGAGATCACGCCGATGGTGGCGTCTGAAGACGACATCGAGTGGGCGTTGGGCCGCTTTTACGGTGGCAAGGGTGAGACCGCCGTGGACAAGATGATTCAGGACATCACCAGGGGCGAGGTGGACCTCGGTGGACCCCAGGTCGAACTCGGTGCTGAGGACGGCGGCACCGTAGATGCGGACGCGCCGCTCATCAAACTGGTCAACCAGGTCATTGTGGACGCCTTCAAGCTGCGGGCGTCGGATATTCACTTGGAGCCGCTGGAAAAACGCTTTCGCATCCGGTACCGGATTGACGGGGTGATGCAGGAGATGAAAGGCCCGCCCAAACGGCTCCAGGCCTCCATCATCGCGCGGCTCAAGATTCAGTCCAACATGTCCATCTCGGAACACCGCATTCCGCAGGACGGACGCATCCAGGCGAAGGCCGGCGGCAAGCTGATTGACTTGCGCGTTTCCTGCCTCCCGACTAACCACGGTGAGAGCATCGTGATGCGTATTCTGGACAAGGAAGGCCTGAAGCTAGGCTTAGCGGAACTGGGCTTTTTCACCGACGACCAGCAGACTTTCGAGCGGCTGATCGGCCTGCCCGATGGCATCATTCTTGTCACCGGCCCCACCGGTTCCGGCAAAACGACGACTCTTTACTCGGTGCTCCACTTCATTAACCGGCCCGACCGCAAGATCATCACGGTCGAGGATCCGGTGGAATATATCCTGGGTGGCATCAACCAGGTCCAGGTGGCCGAGTTGGTGGGGCTGACGTTTTCCGCGGCCCTGCGCTCCATTCTCCGGCAAGCACCGAACGTGATTATGATCGGGGAAATCCGCGATCTGGAGACGGCGTCCATCGCGATCAATGCCTCGCTGACCGGCCATTTGGTCTTCTCCACGCTGCACACGAACGACGCTCCCGGTGCCGTGACCCGTCTGATTGACATCGGGGTGAAACCGTTCCTCGTGGCTTCTTCCACCCGCGCGCTGATGGCGCAACGGTTGGTGCGAAAGATTTGCAAACAGTGTGGCGCGCCGACGGTGCCGACGGCCGACGAATTGCGGCTGCTGGGGTTGGACGCTTCCTCCATCAAGAACGCGACCTTCAAGAAAGGCCTGGGTTGCGGCAACTGTAACAACACCGGCTGCCGCGGGCGCATGGGGATTTTCGAAGTCTTCGTCATTGATGACGAGGCCCGCAAGTTGATTTACGATAAAGTGCCCTCCTCGGTGCTGCGCCAGCGGGCGCGTGAGATGGGCATGCGCACCTTGCGCGAGGACGGCGTACGCAAGGTGCTCGCCGGCCTGACCACGGCGGAGGAAGTCATCCGCGCCACCGTGGGGGATGCGGACTAGGCCGTGCCGAACTATGTTTGAGTTATCACCAGGTTCTTTTAGGGCGGGTCAAGCCGCCGAAGCTCGTTGAATTAGACAGGAATTTACCATGGCCTACGCAATGTCCGATTTGTTGGGTTTAATCGTGGAACAGGGCGGCTCCGACTTGCACATCCGCGTCGGCACCCCGCCCGTCATCCGCGTCCATGGAATCTTGCACCGGGTCGAAGGGCCGCCCCTGACCCCGGAAGACACCGAGGAACTCATGCGCAGCATCACCTCGGACGACCACATCCAGCACGTCCGCGAACGGGGCGGGGCCGACTTTGGGTTCGCGTTCGCCGAGGTGGCGCGCTTCCGCGTCAGTGTGTTCAAGGAGAAGGGTAATTTCGGGGTGGTGCTCCGGCAGATTCCCAACAAGCTCCTGACGATGGAGCAGATTGGCATCCCGCCCAGTGCCATAGAACTGCTCTACAAGCCGCGCGGCCTGGTGCTCGTCACCGGCCCCACCGGTTCCGGCAAGACCACCACGCTGGCCTCGATGCTCAACATCATCAACGAACAGCGCGATGAGGTTCACTTGATCACCATTGAGGATCCCATCGAGTATTACCACAAGCACAAGAAGGCGCTCGTGACTCAGCGCGAAATCGGCGTGGACGTGCCGAACTTCGCCGAGGCGCTGCGCCGCGCCTTGCGGCAAGACCCGGATGTGGTGCTCGTCGGTGAAATGCGCGACTTGGAGACGATTGATGCCGCCGTGACTGCCGCTGAGACTGGTCACTTAGTCTTCGGCACGTTGCACACGACCGGCGCGGCCAAGACCATTGACCGTTTGGTCAACGCCTTTCCCGCGAACGGGCAGGAGCAGATTCGCATCCAGCTTTCCACCGTGTTACAGGCGGTGATTTCGCAACTGCTCGTGCCGCGCGTGGACAAGCCGGGGCGCGTCGCCATCTTCGAAATCATGGTCAACACGCCCTCCATCGCGGCGCTCATCCGGGATAACAAGACCTTCCGCATCAACTCGGACATTCAGACCGGGGCCAAGTATGGCATGGTCACGCTCGACAGCTTCTTGATGGACAAATACGCGCAGGGCATGATCGCTCGCGAGGAAGTCGTCACCAAGGCGCAGGATCCCGTCACCATCCAGCAGAAACTTCAGGAGTACGAATTGTCCCAAGCCGTCGGCGCGGACAAAAAGGGCAAGCACTAACTGGAAGTCCTGACTTATGGCCGCCATTACTCACAGTCCGCTGTTGGAACTCCTCAAAGAGAAGGGGATGATTGACGACCTCCAATATGAGGAGGTGTCAGCGGAGCACGGGCGCAGCGGCAAGCCGGTCAGTAAG
This sequence comes from uncultured Verrucomicrobiota bacterium, assembly GCA_903847485.1. Classification (GTDB taxonomy): domain Bacteria; phylum Verrucomicrobiota; class Verrucomicrobiia; order Limisphaerales; family JAJXZI01; genus CAINDV01. Next base: position 11,966 of record CAINDV010001347.1, on the reverse strand, counting down.
TTACTCAATGACTTCGGCGTGCTGGACATGGAAAGCCAGCTTCAGATCATGGCCGACCATCTCGGCACTGAGGTCGTCTCCCTCAAGAACAAAGACATCCCCAAGGAAATCACCGACTTAGTCCCGCTGGCGCAAGCGCGCCTCTACCAGTGCATCCCCATCGGCTACTCCGGCACCGCGCTGCAGATTGCCATGGCCGAACCGTTGGATCCGGGGCGCGTGGATGAACTGGGTTATGTGGTCAAGCGCGAGCTTCAGATGGTGGTGGCTGATCCTACCGAGATCGAGAAGGCCATTGACAAGCACTACCAGGGCGGCGACGACGACGCCGGTTTCGCCGACATTCTGAAAGAGTTGGGCCAAGACACGGACATAGCCAAGGAAGCCGAGGCCGCCAGTTCCGGCGACACGGACGCGCTGAAGGACGTGGCCAATGAGATGCCTATTGTGCGCTTCGTCAACTTAGTCCTGGCGCAAGCCATTCAGGACCGCGCCAGCGACATCCATTTCGAGCCGTTCGAGACGGAATTCAAAATCCGTTACCGTGTGGACGGTGCCCTCTATGAAATGGCCCCGCCGCCCAAGCACCTGGCGCTGCCGGTCATCTCGCGCCTCAAGGTCTTGTCCGGGTTGAACATCTCCGAGCGCCGCCTGCCGCAGGACGGCCGCATCACCTATAACATCTCTGGCCGGGAAGTTGACCTACGTATCTCCACGCTGCCCACGCAGTTCGGCGAATCGGTGGTGTTACGCGTGCTGGATCGTTCCGCCGTGAGGCTGGAATTAGAGGTGCTTGGCCTGCCTAAGCATGTGTTCGACTATGTCAGCGAGGCGGTGCTGCGCCCCAATGGCATTCTTATCGTCACCGGCCCCACCGGCTCCGGCAAGACGACGACGCTTTACTCCTGTCTCCGGCGCGTCAATACGATTGACTCCAAATTGCTCACCGCCGAAGACCCGGTCGAATACGACATCGAAGGCATCATGCAGGTGGCCATAAATGAGTCCGTCGGTCTTACCTTCGGCAAGGCGCTGCGCTCCTTCCTCCGCCAAGACCCCGATGTCATCATGGTCGGCGAAATCCGTGACGTGGAGACGGCGCAGATCGCCATTCAAGCCTCTCTGACCGGTCACTTGGTGCTCAGCACGCTGCACACGAATGACGCCCCCGGCGCGGTGACGCGGTTGGTGGACATGGGCATCGAGCCCTTCCTGATCTCGTCCACGTTGATGGCGGTGCTGGCCCAACGGTTAGTACGCTCTATATGTAAGAACTGCCGCACGCCGTTCGAGCCGACCGAGCACCAACTAGCCCTGCTGAACCTCTCGGCGCACGACTTGGGCGACAAAATGTTTTACTACGGACGCGGCTGCAGTGACTGCCACGATACCGGCTACCTGGGCCGCAAAGGCATTTTTGAACTGCTGATCGTCGGCGATGAAGTCCGGGTGCAGATCAATGAGCGCGCCCCCACCGTCGTGTTGCGGCAAAAGGCCATTGAGGTGGGGATGGCCACGCTGCGCGAAGATGGACTGCGCAGCATTTTCGAAGGCGGGACGACCATTGAGGAAGTCCTTAAGTACACCTAACCCAGTCCAACCTAGGAGCCGTTATGCCAAAGTTCAGTTATGTCGCGATGGACCAGAAGGGCAAGGAGCAAAAAGGCGTGCTCGAAGCTGCCAGCCAGAACGAAGCCATTGGCCGCGTGAAGGAGATGAACTTTTTCCCCACCAAAATCGTCGAGGTGGACAAGGAGAAGCCGACCAAGAAGGAGAAGTCCGCCTCCGCCGGAAAGGGAACCAAGTCAAAGGGCAAGGGCGTCAACCTTAACATCAAAATCCCGTTCCTGGGCGGGCGAGTGAAGTCCAAAGTCTTGACGACGTTCACCCGGCAGTTGGCCACACTGGTGGACGCCGGCCTGCCCCTCTTGCGCGGCTTGCGTGTGCTGGAGAAGCAGGAAAGAAACCCCACCCTGAAGGGTATCGTTGGCGACTTAGGCACGGCCATTGAAAGCGGCAGCACCTTCTCCGAAGGCCTGGCCCAGCACCCCAAGGTCTTCAACCGCCTCTACGTCAACATGGTCAAGGCGGGCGAACTGGGCGGCGTGCTGGAAGTGGTGTTGAACCGCCTGTCCGAGTTCATGGAAAAGGCCCAGAAGATCAAGGGCAAGGTGGTCGCGGCCATGTTCTACCCCATCGCGGTGCTCGTCGTTGCCGTCGTCATTCTCGGCATCCTGCTGACCTACGTGGTGCCGAAGTTCAAAGAGGTCTTCGAGGGCATGTTGGAAGGCCAGCAACTGCCCGCTTTCACGCGCTTGGTCCTGGGCATCAGCGACACGGTAAGAAACAACTTCCTGGCGACGACGGCCGGCGTGGGCGTCCTCGTCGCCCTGTTCCTGATCGCCATCCGCACGAAGGCTGGACGCCGCCTCTTCGACCAGATCAAGCTCAAGATGCCGGCCCTCGGTCCGGTCATCAGCAAGGTCGCCATTGGGCGCATGACCCGCACCCTCGGCACGCTCATCACCAGCGGGGTGCCTATTCTCCAGGCGCTCACCATCGTCAAGGAAACCGCCGGCAACGTCATCATCGGCAACGCCATCAATGCCGTGCATGAAAGCGTCAAGGAAGGCGAGACCATCACCGCCCCGATGGAAAGCTCCGGCGTCTTTCCCCCCATGGTCATCAGCATGGTGGACGTGGGCGAGCAGACCGGCGCGCTGCCGGAGATGCTGCTCAAGATTGCCGACAACTACGACGAGGAAGTAGATAACGCCGTCTCCGCGATGACTTCGCTGCTCGAACCCATCATGATCATCTTTCTGGCCGTCATCGTCGGCAGCATCGTCATCGCCATGTTCCTACCCCTGATCGCCCTGATGCAAGGCATCGGCGAAGAAGGCGGCGGCAAAGGCGGCAATGACTAACCGGCCACGGTGGAGGCACCCGCCTCAGACGCTGTTTCCCGCGCCCTTGCGGAAGCTCTGGGGGGCGGGGGAATCCTTCTGCCGTCGGCCTCCGGCTCTGCGCCCGAAGTGCTGGATACCAAGGGCCTTCGGCTGTGACCGAAAAGTGGGAGCGCTCCCTGTTCCGTGGTGGATTTCGGGCTTAAGTCTAGTGGCCGACGACGCGGCGCCGGGATTCCTTCTTGGCGGCGTGGTGGGATTTGTCGGCCAGCACACGGGCCTTGGCCGAGCGGCTGCGGGGGCGTTTCTGGCGGCGGACTTTCTCCCGAAAATCGCGCTCGGCCTGGACCAAGCCCTGACGCAGCGACTCGAGCTTGTTGAGTAGGAGGCGCCGGGCGATTTGCCGGTTCATGCCCTGCTGCCGGGTGGCCTGACACTTGACCTGCAATCCGCTCGGCCGATGGAGCAACTGGACGCAAGTCGAAACCTTGTTGACGTTCTGCCCACCGTGCCCGCCGGAGCGGACAAACGACTCTTCGAGGTCAGCCTCCCGCACGCCCAGCTCGGCCATACGCTGGGCGAGTTGGGCTTCCTTCTCGGGGCTGACAGATAACGCGCTCACGCCGGGAAAGTAGCGGTGGGGGAGGGGTTTTGACAACCATTCCCTTTGCTCTGGCAGCAGTTTCCACTGTGGCTTGATAGGGGTAGGAACCAGGGTTGGAACCTGGCCCCTCCCTCCGCACCGGACGGGCGGATCTCCCGCATCCGGCTCTCCAGTTAGTGGGTTCGTATTGCTACGATTGTCCGCGTCCACTCATGTGCCGCTGCCAAGGACAGCAGCCCACGGCGCGCAAACCATTTGTTTTGCCAGCGTTGATGTGCCGCGCCCAACCATTGCCGAGCGTGGCCTCGCCGCTTTTCCAACAGGCTCCGCATTCGGCGCCGCACGTAGCCGTCCACCATCGCAAATGCTGTGGCTTTGCTGTACTGGAAATATCCATACCAGCCGCGCACGGTGCCGTTTACGTCGGTCACGATGGCCCTCAGGCTCCGCCCGTCCGTCCGCAAGGTCTTGGCCCGCACGTGCTCTTTCAATTTCTTGAGGCTCTTCTCCCGTGGCCATTTCATGCCGCGCTCAAAGTGATACCCCAGGAAGTCAAAGCCACCGCGCTGCGTGGCGTACACGATCCGCGTCTTTTCGGGGTGCAACGTCAGTCCCGCCGCCGCCACCCACGCCCGCACCGCGGCCAACGCGGCGTCGGCTTCGGCGGCGCTGCGGCATAGGATCACGAAGTCGTCCGCATAGCGCACCATCTCCCAACCCGCCGCCGCCATCTGGTGGTCGAGCGAATCAAGATAGAGGTTCGCCAGCAGCGGACTGATCACGCACGCCTTGGGGCGTGCCACATTCAGTGGGTCGCCAGCCTTTGGCCTCTTCCAACACGCCGGCGCGCAAGAAACTTTTCACCAGCGCCAGCACCCGTCCGTCGGCCACCTGCGCTCGGACAAGCGCGAGCAACCGCTCGTGCGGAATCGTGTCGAAAGTAGCTTTTCAGGTCGGCATCCACCACCCAGACGTGGCCTGCCTGCAGCAGCGTGTCCACGCGCCACAACGCGTCCTTGGCTCCGCGCCCCGGACGAAAGCCGTAGCTTTGCTCGGCAAATTCCGTCTCGAAGATCGGTTCCAAAACGTGCCGCAGCGCACCTTGCACGATGCGATCACGCACCGCCGGTATGCCTAGCGGGCGCTGCTCCTTACTGCCGAGCTTGGGTATCCAAGCCCGCCGAACTGGTTGCGGCGCATACGTCCCACCGCGCAACTGCTCGGCCAACCGGGAAAGCTCTTCCTCGGCGTGCTGCGCCAAATGCTCGACGGTTTGCTGGTCCGCCCCCGCACTCCCGCCATTGCGCCACACCTTTTCAAACGCGCTGTGCAAATTGGCCAGAGCATAGGTCTTGTCCACCAGCGTGAACCAGACCCGATCTGCCGGCTCACCCGACGTGAGCCGCGTCAACATGGACTCGGTCCAAACCGCACGTTCCACCCAGCCCCACGGGGCGCGGGCGTCTTCGACTTGTTGAGGCGCTGCCGCCACTGGCGCCGATTTTGCGTCGTCGTTCTGGTTCATTGTCCATCCACTTTCCTGCGTCCCTTCGCTCCACGGTCGTTACCCGCTTCGCCGCTACTACGGACGCTCTGACTCCCACCGGGCGGCTCTTCGGGCTGTTGATTCTCTTGGCCATGAACACCGCTGGACCCCGGCGGGTCTCCCTGATTCCTGCGGGAGGACTTCCAGCCATTCCGTCTCCAACCATCAGCGTGGCGTCCGGGGGCGGCCCGGCTGTCCGACGCTTCGGCCCTTGGCCTCGCGTCCGCTTTACAGGCTTCGTCCTTCGCTCGCAGACTCGCCCAACCACGCCGACCGAATCGAGTTCACGGCGGCTCCCCACACGGGAAGCCTGTGTTACGGACTGGTCGTTCTCTTCCACTTTAGGCCGAAAAGTGCGGTTTCATTGGTGTTTCCGCGTATTTCGCCTGTCGGAAAAGGCGTACTGCTAACGGTAGGTGCTAACAAGTGCGCCGGAATTCGCCTTTGTGCGCCTATGTTTGGCCGTGTCTTTTCCGTCGTGGCTTCCGCCGTTTCCGGCGTTCCGCCGCCGCAATGGCTGCCAGCGTTTTCTGAATGGCGGCAATGGCTTTTGCCGTCGGCATTTTCGTTTGTTCGGTTCTCATAATTAGTGGGACTTTGGTTTTTGAATGGTGCAGCGCGGTTTGCGCCCTGACGCCAAACCCGCACCGGCATTGACGTTCAAGGAGACTCCTTAAAAATTCATGGTTGTCATGTTCGCGTTTCGGCTGGCGCAGCGCGATCTCCGCCCTGACACCGAACCCCCGGCGGTGTGGTGTCGGTAGGAGACTCCTTGCCGATGCCCGCCGCCCGGTTTGGAAACTCAATTTCCAGCTTTGGCCCTGTGCAAGACGTGCAAGACGTGCAACTCGCCCGGTTTGGGTGTCGTCTTGCACGAGTTGCACGAGTTGCACAAGGGCGCTTGGCGTTTTTCAATTCCTTGCCAGCTTGAATGTTCGGGTGACGTGCCCGCCGCCGTCAGGCTTGGAGTCCGTTCCCGCAAGGGTGCCTTCCGTTTCCATCGTCGCCAGCAGGGAGTGCGCTTCCGCCGCCGTGGTGACGATCCGCCGCCGATAGACATCCGCCGCCCTGATGCCCGTGGGCGTGTCCGCCAGCAGGGCCAAGACTTCATCTCTCACCGCTCGCTTGCCCGCCTCCCGCACACCGCCCAGGATGGCGAGTTGCTGTTCACTGAACCATTCCGCCAGCCGGATGGCCGCCAGCGCCGTGTCAACCCCAAGCTGCCGCTCGCCAGCCGATGCTCCGTGCCGCCCGGCGTGAAGGCAGACGCCGATCCGCCATGCTTGCTCTGCCCAGCGGGCCGCGAAGCTGCCCACGTCGCTCAAGTCCGCCTTCCGCCGATCCACGATGGCGTTGTGGTAGCCCACGAGGGCCGCCAGGGCGTCGTCAGCCGGTTGGATCGTCAGCGGCTCGCTGGCCCGGTGGTAGGTGTCCAGCAAGGTGTTGATCAACTCCGCCCAGGCTGCCGCCGTCTCCGTTGGGATACCGGGCCGCGAGCCTTCGATCCGCTGCGCTTCCGCCTTGGAATGGCACACCAGCAAACGCGGTATCAGCCCGCCGTCGGATAGGCTCTGGACTTCAAGCAGTGAGTCTACCTTGTCTTTTTGCACCAGCCACAGGGCCGCAAGGCAGGGTGACGTTAAGCTCACCGGCTCACGTCCAAGCCGATCCACGCGGAAGCCGTCTCCGCTCCATGCCTTCAAGTAAATGCTTTCATCCGTCCGCCCGGTGGAGTTGTAACGGCCCAGCAAGTTGCTGACGATGGTGCCAGCGTCGGAACTCAGCGAAGCCAAATGCTCACCATTGGCCGCCAGCAGGGCCGCCAGTTTCTCGGTGGTGGTGTCTTCGACTTGCAAGCAAGGCGCGTGGTTGTCGGCGCTCGCCTGGGCCAGCCGGGCCTGCTTCGCTTCGATCCGCTGCCGCAACTCTTCGCGCTCGATGGCGCTCTGGTTATCGCCGCCAGCAGCCTTTTCCAGCCGGGCCAATTCCTTTCCCAGCATGGTGACTTCCGATCCGATCTGGTGTTGGACATTCTGCCGCCAGTCATCTACCAGACGATGCTCATATTCATTGAAGGGCCGGGCCGCGTGCCGGTAGGTTTCTGACTTACCGCTTCCTGACTCAGCCGATCCCACGATGAAAAGGTTCCCGCGTGAAACCCGATCCGCGCCTGACTGAATTTGTAACCCACGCCCCAGGGAAGCCGATAAGATGCCCAGGCAACACACGCCCGCAAGTGTCGGCGGTGTGCCTTCCGCGATGGCGATGGCCTGTGCCATTTCCCTTGCTGCCGTCGGTAGGCTTTCCATCGGGAACGGTGGTGGCTCACTAAGGCCGTCAGGCTGGCCTGTGGGCGTGCTTTCATTGCCGGGTGAAGGTTTGATACCAGCCGATGCTCCGGGCCGGTAGAAGCGGTTTGTGGTGCTCATGGTAGCAGGTTCCAAAGGCTCCGCTCCGCTTCAAAGTCATCAGGATGAACACTGGTGCAGTCGTTCCAGTCCTTGATGGCTGTTTCATCCGCCTTCCTTAGTCCCGCGAAGGTGAAGGCGTCCACGTCCGCGCCTACGGTGGCAAGCTGTTTCGCCCAGACGTCAACCGCCTTTCGCCCTGCATCATCATCATGGCCGAAGATGCGAACTCGCTTGCCGGTGAACATCGGCAAGGCTTCCGCGTGTATCCTCTGACTGGCACCGAGGATGCCCACGGCAGCGCAGTCTGAACGTGACTCCGCCAGCATGAAATGGTGTGCGGCCAATGAGTCCGGGCCGCCTTCACACAAGGCGATGCTTGGGAAGTGCTCTGACTCCATGATGCCTACGGGCCAAGCTGCCCAGCTTCCCGGCAAGGTGTAACTCTTCGCGCCTTGTAGGTGATCCCACGGCTCGCCGTCCAAGCGTCTGGCCTGGGCGTTCACCCGTGCGGCGTCAGCGACAACCCACGCCGGGCAGTTCTTCACCGTGGCGAAGAATAGCAGCCCGCGCTCACTGGCAAGGTTCAGCCCTTCGATGCTGATGTTCCGAAGCCGGGCCAGTGTGGTGATCTCTTCGACACTGCCCTTGTGAAACTCAGGGAAGGATGGTTTCTCGCGTGACGGTGCAACTCTTACGGGCCGGGCCGGTGTAGTGAAGGTGCTGGGGCTGTACCGGCCGCCAGCAAGCTCGATGAATTTCCGGCAGGCTTCCTTCTTTGAAAGCCCGGTTGCCCGCTGTAGGAAGTCCACGGCGTCTCCGCCTTCATCGGTGCTGAAGTCGTGGAACAAGCCGCCGTCGGCGGTGACACTGAACGATGCCTTGTGATCGTCTCTAAAGGGTGATCGGCAGGATGCCTTGGGCGTGCCGTCAAAGCCGAAGTGCTGCCAAAGGTGGTGGATGTTGATCCGCTGTTTCGCATCTTGAAGACTTGCTTGGCCGCCCTGGTGGGTGTAGTTTCTGCGCATAGTAGTTTGAACAATTCGCCGCGTTGTCCCGGAAGGAAGCGCGGCGTTTTGCTTTGTGGCTCACCGATCTCCTTGCTCGACGTTTCCCGCCGTCCTGATGTGGTTCGCAAGGCTCGCGTAGTCGAGCAACCTGACGCCCTTCGCCGCGCCCTTCTGCCGCAGACAGAACGAGCGGACAGGCGGCTTGAAGCCGTTCTTCTCGCTGGGCAGGATGAGTTCGTTCAAGGCGCTCCGGCTCATGCCCGTGAAGCCACACTTCAAGCCCGGTGCGGGCAGCCGGATGAATTCGGGCCGCGTCAGCGCGTTGGTTGCCGTAAGCTTCGCTACGGTGTGCGAGGCAACTTGGTTGCCGGTTCGTTTGCTGGTGTGCGTTGTCATATACCCTTGCGCGGAACGTCAACTCGCCGCACCGTTTCCACGTCCGGAACACAGCGCCATTAGGCACGAAAAAACCCGGCCTTGCGGGCCGGGTGGTGGTGCTCGCGGTGCTCGTGGTTTTACGTCGTCAGACTGGCAAGTTTGCCCACAGCGCCGCGCAAGGTTTCCAGTTCAAGGTGCGTGTAGCCCTGATGAATGGCGGCGCTCTGGTGGCCCGTCAGTCGCATCCGCAACTCCGGCGCGATGCCCGCGTTGGCCAGCCGGGATGTGAAGCCGTGGCGGAAGGAATGGAAGCTCCGCTTGTTGCCCTTGATGTCCTCTGCCGCAACGCCCGCCTTCCGCATAAGTCCCAGGAAGCTCCGGGAAAGTCCCATCCGTCCGCCGTGGTTCTTGTGGGCGAGCATCGGCAGAACGAATGGCTCCGGTGCATCGGTGCCAGCCAGCGTTTCAAAATGGGCCAGCAAGGACGGGTGCATCGGGATGGTGATAGGCTTGGAAGTCTTCTGCATCACGATGCTGATGGTGCCCGCGGTTAAGTCCACGCCGCGCCATTCCAGCTTGGCGCAGTCGCCCAGGCGCAACCCGGTGAAGTTGCCCACAAGAACCAGCGTCCGCCATTCCCCTTCCGCCGCGGCTACCAGCATGGCAACCTCTGGATCGGTGAAGGTGCCCTTCGTCCGCTCGAGTACGGCGGGCCGTTCAACGGCTTCCGCGACGTTGGTGGGAATGATGCCCTGACGCCGGGCCGAGTTCAGCGCCGTGCGGATGGCGGCGACGTGCAAGCCGACGGTGCGCCCTGACAGCCCACGCTGCACCAGGGCGGTGACGTAGCGTTCCACGTCCGCCGCCGCCAGCGCCGCCAGCGGCTTGGTTGCCCGTGGGCCTAGACTCGCAAGGAAGCCGTCCACGACAGGGCCGTATCGGCGGGCCGTCCCGGCGCTCCGGTTGGTTTCCTTGCCCGCCAGCCATTGCCGGAAGTGGTTTTCGGTGGTGACGGTGCGCAACGTCTCGCCACCACCAGCACGGGCCATTAAGTCACTGATGATCTTCCAGGCTTGGGCTTCCGCAAGCTCACCATGCCTTGCCAGCCGGGATGCCCGCTCGAACTCAGCGGCGGCGGCTTGGGCCAGGCGCTTGTCGGTTTGCTTGGTTGAAACCTGCATCCTCCGCCCGTCAGGGCCGTAGAAGGCGGCGGTGTAGTATCTGGACTGCTCGCGTTTGTGTATGCTTGCCATAGGTATGCAAACAATACCGCAAACGTCCGCCCGTGTCAACTGGTGTTTGTGTGTGTCAAATCCCTTGTAAAAGGCGATATTCAAAGGAGCGGAAGAGAACTGGTCGTTCTCGTTCCGTTGCTCTCCACCCCGGATTGCTCCGACGCAGTTACGGTTCGATACCGCACGATTCTTCACCGCACAGAGGCGGACTTCCACCGCCCTATTCTCCCGCCCTCTCAGGCGCACGAGCGGGGACGGCTCGTCCTCGGCACTGCGGTCTCAGAATTGTGGGGACAGGCTGTTCCCCGCCCCGTTCAGCAAAGCCTTCGAACTGGAACTTGATGCAGACCTGTCTTCGGGCGGAGGCGGCGCTTGATAACGCCAGCCCGCGTTGTTAGCGTGCCGGCCCTGAAATACTAGCGATGGAATACAAAGACACATTGAATCTGCCGCGCACGGACTTCCCAATGAAGGCCGACTTGGTCACGCGCGAGCCGGAACGCCTCAACCACTGGCAGGCCACTGACCTCTACGGCAAAATCCAGGCCGCCCGCGCCGGAGCGCCGAAGTTCGTCCTGCACGACGGCCCGCCTTTCGCCAACGGCGATGTCCACATCGGCACCGCGCTGAACAAGATCCTCAAGGACATCATCATCAAGTATCAGACTCTCCAGGGCCGCAGCGCGCCCTACGTGCCGGGCTGGGATTGCCACGGGCTGCCCATTGAGTTCAAGGTCACGCAGGAGATGCGCAAAGCCGGCGACACCAGCGCTGACGCTGCCACCATACGCAAGGCCTGCGAGGCTTACGCCAGGAAGTATATTGATATCCAGCGCGGCCAGTTCAAACGCCTCGGTGTGCTCGGCGATTGGGACAATCCCTACCTCACGCTGAACCGCGACTACGAGGCCAACGAACTGCGCCTATTCGCCGAAATCGTGGAGAAGGGCTTCGTCTATCGCGGCAAGAAGCCGGTGTATTGGAGCATCCCCTGTCGCACCGCGCTGGCCGAGGCGGAAGTCGAATATCAGGACCACGTCAGCCAAAGCTGCTTCGTGAAGTTCCCGGTCGTCGGCTCGCCCGGCACTTTCGTCATCATCTGGACCACCACGCCTTGGACGCTGCCGGCGAATCTCGCCGTCGCCTTCAACTCCACCTTCAGCTACTCCGTCGTCAACATCGGCGAGGAAGACTACATCATTTCCTCCATGCTGGTTTCCGCCGTGGCGCAAAAATGCGGCTGGGAGAATTACCAGATCATGCGGACCATCGAAGGCAGCCAGCTCGCCAGCCTCGAATACCAGCACCCGTTCTGCAACCGCACCGGCAAGCTCTTCCCCGGCGACACCTTCGTCACCAACGACACCGGCACCGGCTTCGTACACATCGCCCCCGGCCACGGCATGGACGACTATCACCTCGGCCTCGCCCACGGACTGCCGATCTACTCGCCCGTGGACGACGACGGCCGCCTCGCGCACACGAGCGATCTGCCGGTCGAGCAGCAAATCCCGGCGGAAATGCTGGGCAAGTCCATCCTGGAAAAGCACGGCAAGAGCGACGCCAACGAAGCCGTCCTCCACGAACTCCGCGTCCGCAAAGACCTCGTCCACCAGGAGAACTTCCACCACAGCTACCCGCATTGCTGGCGCAGCAAGACGCCCATCATCTTCCGCGCGATGGACCAGTGGTTCATCAAGATTGACCACGTCATCCCCAAGCCAACCGTTCGCGGCTCAGAAGTCCACAAGCAGATGGATGACTTGGTCGCCGCTTCTGAGAGAAACGCCCCACCAGCCGAGTTGAAGGCAATCCTCAACCATTGGCCCACGGCTTCGTTCCGCGAGATCGCTATCGAAGCCATTGACGACGTCAAGTG
>CAINDV010001346.1 GCA_903847485.1 uncultured Verrucomicrobiota bacterium | reverse complement strand
TGTTGGAGGAGAGAATCGAGATTTGGTTTCATGGCGGCAATGTATCTGTATAGCTACAATATGCAACCACAAAATGAGCGCCCAGCCTGCTTATCAACTTTGGGTTACTGAACGGTCACACACCCGCGCTCAGTACAGGCAGGCGCGCAAAAAGCAAATTCCTATCAGTTGGCGCGGATGAGGGCGGAACTGGCGCACGGGGAGCTGGCAGTGGCGGAGACGCCAGTGGTGCAGAGGCAACTGCGCGAACTGCTGACGGCGATGGCGGCGGGCGCGAGTTTGGCGGCGGCACCGCAGGAACCTGGCGGGAATAATCCGCTTTAAGCACGAAATGGACGAAACACACGAATACAAGGTTATGATTGAAGACGCTACACTCCCACCTGTACAAGCGGTGCCACCGATAATAGAACAGTCACCCGCGCAGCGCTCATTACAGGCAGGGACGGAAAAAGTAAATTCCTATCAGTTGAACATGTGTAACCCCATTGCGTTTGCCAGATCATTCACGGACGAACAGATCAAAGCCGCCGCGTGGTGCGCTTGGAATTTCGTGGCACACGAATCCGGCCAAGGTAAACAGGTGGGCGGATTACTCGGCTTCGCGTTCGGAGGAGTGGGCGGCGCTCTTGCTACAGGAAGCATGCCTCCTGGCACATTCCCGCGCGAGTTCACAGCCAATGTCGGGATGTTGATCCTTGAGAACGAACGTATGCTGCTGATTGACTTTGGCGTTATGCCGTGCGGGCGAGTTCCGGCTGTACAACCTGTACACATTGACGCCATCGAAAAGGCATGGGCCGCCCGGCAGGCTGCCCCGGCACGCGAGATATTTCCGTTGAGCGGCATGCAGGTCAGCTTCACTAATGAAGTGGCCTTTGACTTCTCCACATCGAACGGGGCCAGGTGGGTGGAGACTTACAGCATGAAAGGGAACGCGGATCATCCTACTGCACCTGATCTGGTAGCTGTCATCAGAGGCACACCAAAGTTACCTACACAATCCGAGTTGATCGCTCAAATATCAGCAGTTGGCGGCAAATCGTTTGATCCGCGGCTGTTGGAATCAGTGGCTACCGATGATGTGTATATGGTGGGATTGCTCAGCCTTTTGCAGTCCTCAAGACATGACGTGGTTGTGAGATTTGTCGAGTGCGCGAACGAAACGCCTGAAGTGTTCCACAAGCACATTACGGCTTGGGTATTGAAGCGATCCAAAGAGGGCAAGTTTGGCCAAAATCTGGCATGCTTGATCTCTGGAGCAGTACTGCTCTTGGTCGCGTGCGGGTGCGCCCTCATAAGCACCGCGACCGGCAATCGCGTTTTCGGGGGCTGGGCGATGATCTTGGGTCTGGGTGGGATCCTTGTGTCAATGATCGGCCTGTTCGGTTTCCTGGAAGAGAAGACTATCAGGTGGTGTAAGAAGAGGGTGCGGGGCAGATAATAGGCGACCAGGCCGGAAAGGGTGGGCCGGAAAAGATGGTATGTTGGTTTACCGAGCCAGCGTGAGGAAGCGTTTTCATGTTGGGGGTACCGTACCGCAGAAGGGGGTAAGTCCCGGCTATTGGCCAATTCGCAGCCAATCGCCGAGACTGCCCCCTTCTTGTGACCCCTTCCTGAAAACCAAGCCTTCTCACGTCGGCTCCTACAGTTTTGGAAGAGCCTCGTACTTTGGGCTGGGGAAGGCAGGCTGAGGCGGCGGTAGGAAATAAAGGTAGCATCTCAAGCTTTGAAACTATGCCGTTAAGGCTGCTGCCAATGCTTTGGATGCTACCTTTATTCATTACCGCCGCCTTAGTTGGGGAGGAGCAGCAGACGGAAGGATTTCTGGAGATCGGGGCCGATGGGGCTGGTGTTAGTCAGGTTGCCACCGGTGCCGGTGCGCGGCGTGCCGGCATCCAGCCAAGTTATGAGGTTGGTGGATGACTTGAGCTGGTATTTGAAGCTTAAGATCGAAGGCCAGGAGACTTGGACATTGGTGCCTTGCAGCCGGAGGTCCAGCGTCGGGATGACGCTGCCAGTCAGCGTGAAGTTTTGGTTAGACTGGTTCGCGGTAAGGCTGGCGTAGGTGCGGTTGGCTGGTGAGAAGGTGCTCCCGGTGGCGCTTGGCGTTACGCTGCCGGCCCAACCCGGAGCTAGGGTCAGGGTGTAAAGGCCGTTGGCATCCGTCGTGGTAGTGGCGGAGCCGTCGTCGGCCCGGACGGTCGCGCCACGGATAGGCCAGCCGTTAGTGGCGGTGAGATAGCCGGAGATAGTCGGCCGGACGATGGTGAAGCTCCCCGTGAACATCTGCTCCATCTCACGACCGGCCAGATTCTCGATGTGCGGTCCCACCTGTATCTGGTAAGTGCCCAAGTTAGTCTGCACGGGGAAGCTGATACTGAACAAGGGACCGGCCAGAGGGGTGATGACTATCTGGTTAGTAGCGATCGAGCCGGTCGGCGTCGTCACGACGACATCGGCTAAGGTGAAGGTGAGCGGGTTGACCGGCGAACTAAAGAGCACCGTCACGCTGGCGACCGTCTGTCCCACCACGCCGCTGGGCACTAGGGAAACGACCGTGAGCGGCGCGACGTTCGAAGACCAGACGATCGAGCCGGGCCAGCCGTTGGCGTTAGTGTTACTCCCGCTGCCACTGAGGCCGCCGGTAACTGAGGGAGAGTTAGGGAAGCCGACGAGGAGACGCGGATAGAGCGCGATGCGTCCGCCGCCACCGCCACCGCCGAACACGCTCGCGCCACCATTGGCGGAGAGGGTGCCTGTGCCGGTAAGAATGTCGGCGGTAACATAGAGGCTGCCGCCGGAACCGCCGCCGCCGTAGCTGTTATCCAAGCCCGGGCCGCCGTTGGCGGTGAGGGTGCCGTTCAATTGCAGCAGACCGCCGACAGTTAGGCGAACGGTTCCACCGCCGCTGCCGCCGTGGGACAAGTAACCAGGGCCGCCGCCGCTGCCAAGAGTAGCCGGTTCCGCCGAGAATCCGTAAGTGATGCCGCCGGGGCCGCCATTAGTGGTCGCGCCACCGGGGCCGCCGTGGCCCGCGCCGCCACCACCGTTTGTAGTTGAGAGACCACCGGTGCCTGGCCCGGTGGCCGAAGTGTAACCCAAGGAATTTACGTTAATCGAACTGCCGGCCTCGAAACGGGCGTCGGCAATCGTCGTTAGATTGAAGCCACTTTGTCGGGGATCGTGGCTCAGAACGGCTCCGGGATGCAGCATCAAGTTCCAAAACGTCAGCGGCGCGTCCGGGTTGACTTGCGCCGCGCCCGCCACAGTAAGATCGAAGTAAGTTCCCACGGGCCAGGTGCCGGGGTTAAGCCGGGTAAGACCGCCGGGGTTACCGCCGTTGTGAACCAGCACCCCGCCGTGCGTCGCGGAGACGGCGTTCGTGAAGATAGTGCCCGCGCCGCCACGGCCGGCCCCCGCGCCGCCGTAAGCTGTTAGTGCGCCGGTGAACGCGTTAGTCCCATGGTAAATCGCAATGCGCCCGCCCGCCCCGCCGCCGCCACCCGCGCCGGTGCTATCTCCGCCATTGGCGGTGATAGCACCGCTGCCGCGCAGTGCGCCTACAGTCAGGTAAAGACTCCCACCGGCACCGCCGCCGCCATGGATGTAATCGTAACTATCGCCGCCATCGGCGGAGAGCACTCCATCCACCTGGAGCGTGCCACTTACGGCCAAGCGAATCGCGCCGCCGCCGCTGCCAGCGGTGGAGAAGTAACCGTAGCCACCGCCGCTGCCGAATTGAGTGGGCGCGACAATTGAGTCATAACCGCCGCCGCCGCCGCCGGCCGCCGTGCCACCAACTCCGCCGTGACCGCCGCCACTGCCGCCCCAAAGTGCGGAGTTAGTGCCCGCGCCGGGGCCAGCCGCCGGCCAGTAGCCTTGACCGGTGACATCCACCCGGCCAAAAGGTTCGATGGTGACGTTACTTAGGACCGTGAGACTAAGGCCCGCCGATCCGATAAGGTGAGTCAACAAGCCATTGGATTTCACTGTCAGGCTAACATTGGTGAGAGCAGTCTGGGGAAAGACCACCCCGCGATTGGCGATGGTCAGGTGAAACAGCGCCGGGGCCGCGAATGGAGTGAACTGGCCGGCGTTACCGCCGTTGTCCACGCGCACCTCGCCGTTCGCCGCCGCCGCCGCCTTAGTAAAGACGGTCCCCGCGCCGCCATACTCCCGGCCCGCGCCGCCATAGGCCGTGACGGTGACGACTAATGAACTGTTAGTGTAGGTCAACGCGATGCGTCCGCCGCCGCCGCCGCCGCCGTTGCCGCCGGTGGCCGCGCCGCCATTGGCAGACAGAACGCCGAAGCCGGATAGAGTGCCGACCGCGAGAGTAATACTGCCGCCCGCGCCGCCGCCGGCCAGATTGTAGTAAAGCCCCGGGCCGCCTTCTGCCAAGATCGCGCCGTCCAATCGCAAGGTGCCGCCGACCACCAGATGAATCACGCCGCCGCCCGCCCCGCCGCCCGAGAGATAGCCATTACCGCCGCCGCTGCCGGGTTGTGCCGGTGCCGGGATGGAATCATAAACGCCGCCGCCGCTGGTGTCGTCCGAGCCGGTGCCGCCGAGGCCGCCATGCCCGCCGCCACTGCCGCCTGCCAAGGCGGAACTAGCCCCCGAGCCGGGGCCGCTGGCGGCCGCATAGCCGCGCCCGGTAGCTTCGATCCGGCTCGAATAATCCACCGCCATGTCCTGGGCGATAGTCAGGTTGATCTGATGGTCCGCTTCGCCGTTAGGCGCGGGCGAATGGGTAACTACCGCGCTATTGGTCAACCGGAGACTTCTGAACGGGTGCGCCCCGTCCACCGTCACGGTGCAACTGCTGACCACTATGTCCTGCCCGTCGTAGGTGGGGTTGCCGGCGGCGATCAGAGTGTTATTGGTGAAGGTGTAAGTTGCCGCCCCGGCTTCCCAGGCACAGAGGCCCAAGGCGAGCGAGGTAACAAGAGCGAGTAAGTGGCGTTTCATTTTAGAGTTCTCCTTAGTCGTAAATCTGCCGTAGGACAGGCGTCGCGCCTGTCTTCAACTTAATTAGATAATAGTAAGAGGTTCTTTCAAAGTCCTGTAGGAGCCGAGGTAACGAGGCTCAAATCGTTCGGAAATCAGAGACTCCTTACGTCGTCTCCTATAGTGTTGAAAGAGCCTCATACGTTTGCTGCCCTGCCGGGCCTTGATGGGACCGTCTCCAGACTCTTAACCAGCACCGATATGGAGACAGGCTGGAAGCCTGTCCTACTCCCGCCGCCGACCGTCTCACGGAGGCGACCGGCGACCCGTTTTGGGTGTTGGGCCTCACTGGTTTTACACGGTGCGGGCTGAGTTGAGGAAAGCGGTTGGCTTTCGGCCGGGCGCGCTTGCCTTACGGTGCCACGGTGCGGTAGAAACGCTGGACGGCATTAGTGGCTGATGGATCCATGACTTGCAGCGTGCCGTTGAGGCTTAGCACATTCGTCAGCGTGGTCCAATTAGTGGACGACAGCGAGTCCACATACCGCACCCGAACCGGGCTGGTCATAGTGCCGAACAAGCCCAGTTGCACCCGGCCATCGGCCAGGCGCTTGACGGACGTGAACTGCACGAAGGGCGAAGAGATGTTCAGCACCGTGGGGCTGGCGTTGGCGAGGATTGGATTCACCATGCCTGTCATCTGATACTCGACTTCACTTTGAATCTGCCGGATGCCTTGCTCGCCGGCAGGCACTTGCACGGTGTAGAGCACGGTGATCGGTGTAGGCGGAATCTTAGCGCCGGTCCAGACGATACCGCTGCCGACCTTCTCCGGCTTAGGTGAACCGTCGGCGAAATACTCGGTGATGGTCCAGCCCGCCGGCAGGATGGGCCGCCAGAGGAGGGAGAGATTCGTCCCCGAGTAGCGCATGGTGTTGGTAACCATGAAGGTGCCGCCCGCCGTGTAACTAAGCGGAGCTTGCTGTAGTATCTCGGGCGGGGAAGCGTCCTTCGCAACGCTACCGCCGGGGCCGGTGCAGCCGGCCGCATAGCCGTCAAACCCGTTCGTGTTCTTCTGATAACAGCCCGCACGCCAGTAAGACAGCACGCGGTTGATCTCGGTGTCGTCAATCGCCCAGAACGGCGCGCGGTAATCGGCGCTGTGCGTCGCGCCGAAGAGGCTGCCGCTGCCGGGGGCGTAACCATCACAGGAAGTCGGATCCAACTGATAGGCGGACGCCCGCCAGTAGGCCAGCGTGCGGTTGATCTCCTCGGTTTCGATGATCCAGTTAGTGTTGCAATCGGCGCTGTGATAGCTGCGGGGCTGGGTGAAGAGCGGATTGGGCTGCGCCGGAACGGTGCGTTCGATAATCATGCTTTCCAGCAGTACGATGGCCGCCCCGCCGATTTGCCGGGCCTGAGTTTCTCCGGCCGGCACCCGCACGGAGTAATTGAACTTAAGCGGGTTGTTGGTCAGGCTGGCCGCTTGGAAAAGAATCTTCCCGTCCGGCCCAAGCCCGGGGTTGCCGTCGCCGATGACCGCGATGGGGATCCAACCCGCCGGCAAGGTCGGTGCCCAGGCCAGCGAGAGGAGCCGCCGCCCCGTCTGGTTGTCCACCTGGCAATAGACGATGTTAGTGCCGGGCGACACAAACGCCTGCATCGAGTGACTGGCGAACAGCGGGAGATACTGCTGAACGGCCAAAGTGAACTGCTTGGTTTGCGAGCAACTGTTGCTGGCGGTGACTCCCAACCAGAAGCTATAAGTCCCGGCGTTGGTGGGTGTGCCGCTGAGTGTGCCGCTAACCGCGTTCAGCGTTAGTCCGGGCGGCAGGCTGTTCGACACCACGGTCCACAGGTAGGGCGGGTTGCCGTTGGTCGTCTGGAGAATCAGGTTGTAAGCGTAGCCCAAGGTGGCGGTGGGCAGCGGACTCATGGTAAGAATCGCCGGGCACTCGCCGCCTTGCGAAAGCAGCACGTCATCCACCTGGAAATCCACGGCGAAGCGCCAACCGGGCGGGCGGTTGTAAGCCAGGAACCGCAGCGCCAAATTCGTATAGCCGATATAGGCATTGAGATCCACCTGCTGCCGCGTCCACGGCGAACTCTTGTCGCCGTAGCTGTCCCAATACCATGCAGTGACCCAGTTCTTGCCGCCGTCGGTGGAAACTTGGGCTTGAAGCTGATTGCCGTGCTGCGAAGCGGCGCGCCACCAGAACCAGAGCTTCGGATTCGTCGCGGTGGCTAGGTTGATCGTGCCGTTAAGCGTCAGGTAGAAGGCATAGTCGCCGCTGACGGGCTGGGAGCCACTACCAATAAGACACCGCCAGCTCATGCCGCTGCCACTGGTGGCGCTGCCGGGCACTTGCTGCCAGACGGAGGCCACCCAATTGCTGGGGCTGAAGGCAGTGTCCATGTTGTCAAAGAACGGATAACCCTGCGCCACCGTGCCGAAGTCCTTGACTTCTACGTCGTCGAGATACCAGCCGTCATACGGATTGGCCGCGTCGGACTTAAGCCGGAAGCGGATGATGAGTTGCGACCCGGCGTAACTGCCGAGGTCCACTTGCGCCTGCTGCCAACTGAAGCCGCTTTGGCTGGTGACCGCGCTCAAGCGCGCCCAGCTACTCCCGGCGTCAATGGAAACTTCCACGAAACCATAGTCGTAGTTTGGCTCGAAGCCATAGCGTTGCCAGTAGGTGAGCATCGGCCGAGTGGCGGTGCCGAGATTCACCCGCAGGTAAGCGGAGGCATCCGCGCTATTGGCGTAGTCGGCACCGGGACTATCACTAAGGCAGTGGGTGCCGCCGTGCGACGGCTCGGTGGAAATAGCCCACGGCCAGTCGCAGGCCCAATAGGCATCGCTGCCCTCGAAATTTTCCGTGAAGGGGAAACCCGCGAGTTGGCCCCAAGCTGTGCGGTACGAAGCTTCGGTCCCGCCCCAGTTATGCAGGCCCAGTGAGTCATAGACCAGCACCCGGTAGTAATAGGTCTGCCCGATCACCGGCAGATTGGTGTCTTGGAAAGAGACCGTGGCTTTGTTGGTAATCGTCGCCACCAGAGTGGCGGTGGGGTCAACGCCCGCAGCCGTCGAACGATAGATGGCGTAGTAGGCGAAATCCGCAGCGGTCGAGGCATTCCAGTTAAGCACGGCACTGTGCCGGGGATCCGCACCGGCGACTACCGTCAGGCCCACGTCCACCGGGGCCTCGTCCACCATCACTTCATCCACTTGGAAGTCCATGGCGAAGCGCCAGCCGGGCGGGCGATTGTAAGCAAAGAAGCGAAGGGCGAGGTTGGTGCGGCCGACATAGGTGTTAAGGTCCACCTGCTGCCGAGTCCACGCCATGCTCCTATCCCCATAGCTGTCCCAATACCATATCGTGTCCCAGTTACGGCCGCCGTCAGTGGAGGCTTGGGCGTGGAGGATGTTGCCGTGCTGCGAGGCAGCCCGCCACCAGAAGGAGAGTTTCGGATTCACCGCCGTGGCCAGGTTCAAAGTGCCGTTGAGAGTCAGCAAGAAGTTATAGTCCCCGCTGACCGGCTGCGAGCCACTGCCAATCAGGCAGCGCCAACTACTGCCGCCGCCGTTGGTGGCACCGCCCGGCACTTGCTGCCAGGCGGAGGCAACCCAGTTACTGGCGCTCGCGGCCGTGTTCATGGGATCGGAGAACGGGTAACCTAGCGAGATAAGTCCGAAGTCCTTCACTTCCACGTCGTCAACATACCAGCCGTCGTAGGTATTCTGGGCGTCCGTCTTGAGGCGGAAGCGGATCAAAGCTTGGGAGCCGGCATAATTGCCCAGGTCAATCCGCACCTGCGACCAGTTCGTGCCGCTCTGGCCGGTCACGGCGAAGAAGCGCACCCAGTTCGCGCCATTGTCTCTGGACACTTCCACAAACCCGTAGTCCAGGCCCGGTTCCAGTCCGTAACGCTGCCAGAAAGTCAGCATGGGCCGCGTGGCATTGGCGAGGTTGACATTGAGATAGGCCGAGGCGTCCACGTTGTTGAGGTAGTTGGTGCCGGGACTGTCAGTAAGGCTGCGGGTGCCGGTGTGGGCCGCTTCCGTGGTGACGCCCCAGGGCCGGTCCAAAGCCCAGTTGGCATCCGTGCCTTCAAACCCATCGCTGAACGGCAAGCTGTTGATGTTCTGGCCCCAACTCGTCTTGTAAGCCAGGTCATTGGTGCCCAAGTTATGCAGGCCATTGGTGTCCCACACAATGACGCGGTAGTAATAAGTCTGACCACAGACCTCCAGGCCGGTGTCCTGGAAAGAGAGCGTGCTACGATTGGAGATCGTGGTGATAAGTTGGTTGCCGATGGTCACGTTCGGCGAGGTGGAGCGGTAAATGCCATACCAGGCGAAGGCCGGAGCCGCCGAGTTCGACCAAGTCAACAAGGCACCGTGGCGAGGATCGGTGCCCGGCCACACTGCCGCCGCGATTTCTGGCGACGGCGCTGGTTGCTCACCAATGAGAATGTCATCCACCTGGAAATCAAGGGCGAAGCGCCAGCCGGGCGGACGATTGTAAGCGTAAAAGCGGAGGGCAAGGTTAGTGCGTCCGACATAGGTGTTAAGGTCCACCTGTTGGCGCGTCCACGGCGAACTGTGGTCGCCGTAGCTGTCCCAACTCCAGATGGACGTCCAGTTCCGGCCGCCGTCGGTGGAGGCTTGAGCGTCGAGGATGTTGCCGTGCTGCGAGCCGGCCCGCCACCAGAACCAGAGTTTAGGATTCACCGCACCTTGCAGGTTGACAGTGCCGTTGAGAGTCATGGTGAAGTTGTAGTCTCCGTTGACAGGTTGCGAACCGCTGCCGATCAAGCAGCGCCAACTGCTGCCGCTGTTAGTCGTCGCACTGCCGGGCACTTGCTGCCAGGCGGAAGCAACCCAATTACTCGGGCTCGTGGTGGTGTCCGCGTTGTCGGCGAAGGGGTAACCCAGCGCCTTAGTTCCAAAGTCCTTGATTTCCACGTCATCGAGATACCAACCGTCATAGGGGTAAGAGACATCGCTCTTCAGCCGGAACCGGATGATCGAGAGCGTGCCGGCGTAAGCGCCGAGGTCCACCTCTACTTTGGTCCAGTTACTGCCGCTCTGGCTCGTCACGCCATACCAGCGGGTCCAGTTGACACCGTTGTCGCTGGACACCTCCACAAAGCCATAGTCCACCCCCGTCTCGAACCCATAGCGTTGCCAGAAACTCAACATCGGCCGCGTCGCGGTGCCAAGATTCACGCGGAGATAGGCCAAGGCGTCGAGGTTGTTGGCGTAGTTAGTGCCCGGGCTGTCGCTCAGACAACGCGCGCCGCTGTGCGAAGGCTCGGTGGAAATGGCCCACGGCCAGTCATAAGCCCAATAGGTGTCGCCACTCTCGAAACCATCCGTGAAAGGAAAGCCCGCCAATTGGCCGTAGGTGGTGCGATACGAGACGTCATTGGTGCCCCAGTTGTGCAAGCCCTGCGTGTCATACACCAGCACCCGGTAGTAATAGGTCCGGCCGATCACCGGCAGATTGGTGTCCTGGAACGACACCGTCGCCTTGCTGCTGATATTCGTTAGCAGCGTGGCGGTCGTATCCACCCCCGCGCTGGTCGAGCGGTAAACCGCGTAGTAAGCGAAATCCAAGGCCGTAGAGGGCGTCCAGGAAAGGAGCGCGTTGTGCCGTGGATCGGTGCCGCCGGCCACCGTCAGGTTGACATCCAGCGGCGCTTCGTCCACCAACACGTCGTCCACCTGGAAGTCGAGGGCCAAGCGCCAGCCCGGCGGGCGGTTATAGGCGAGGAAACGCAGAGCTAGGTTAGTCTGGCCGATGTAGCTGTTGAGGTCCACCTGCTGCCGCGTCCATCCCATGCTCTTGTCGCCGTAACTGTCCCATCCCCAAATCGAGGTCCAGTTCCGGCCGCCGTCCGGTGAGACTTGGGCGTAAAGAATGTTCCCGTGCTGACTCCCCGCCCGCCACCAGAAGGAAAGTTTCGGGTTCACCGTCGAGCCGAGGTTCAGCGTGCCCGCCAGCGTCAGCGGACAAGAGAGGTCGCCGCCCGGCTGAGAGCCGTTGCCGATTTGGCACCGCCAACTCATCCCGGTGCCAGCGTTAGTGGCACCGCCTATTACCAGTTGCCAGACAGAAGCCTCCCAGTTAGTCGTGCTGCTGGCCACATTCATCGGGTCGGCGAACGGATACCGCCTTGGCCCGGCGGTTTCGACGATTTGGAGATCGTCAATGTACCAGCCGTCATACTGGTAAGCCGCGTCGCTCTTGAGCCGGAACCGGATCAAGGTCTGCGTGCCGGCGTATTCGGCCAGGTCCACCTGCACCTGAGTCCAAAGGAAGCCGCTATCGCCCGTGACCGCCGACAAGCGGTTCCAACTGGCACCCTGATCGCGCGACACCTCCACGAAACCGTAGTCTTGTCCCGGTTCAAAGGCATACCGCTGCCAGAAAGTCAGCACCGGACGCGCGGTGAACCGCAAGTCCACACCCAACCGGGCGGAGACATCGGCGTTCGGCGCGTAAGTCGTCCACGGGCTGTCTGTGAGGCAGCTAAGTCCGCTGTGGGCGGTTTCCCAAGTCGGCCCCCACGGGGCGGGCAAGGTCCAGTAATTGGTGTCGAGGATGCTCTCGAAACCCTCGGTATAGGGCACGGGCGCGAAGCCGGCCCGGACATCGGGCGCGGACGCCAGCGCCGCCGCCAGGAGCAGGGAGGAGCCAAGAGAACGACCCACCGTAATGAGCATGGAGTATTTCATAGTTTGTTTAGTTAGTATCCGGCTACCAGAGAAGAAGCCGCGGCGCGCCCAGTTGCCTGACAACCCGAACCCAACCAACGCTTCCGGCAACCGGAATGTAGCGGCCCCCAAACGGGAACACATGTAAATGACAACTGACCTTCTACGACGAAGGGGCGGCGAAGTCAAGCCCTGATTTCTTTTTTTAACAGTTTTCATTTTGGCCCTGTCGCCGCACCCGGCGGGGGTTGACCGGGCCATAATGAGACCACCCCGAACTTTTTACGCGCGTTGCGCCCATGAACCTCAAGATGCGCAAGTTGTTGGAAATCAACGAAGGCATTTTGAGGTTCATGGGCAGAATTGCTGGTGCCAGACGGCCGTGCGAGATTGAGTCACCGCTCAGTGAGTGTTCCAGAGACGGGCGAAAGCTGCTCCCTCTCCAAGGGGAGAGACTCCACGGCTTGCGAACAGCCGCGATTTACGTCCCTGAGCCAACCCCGCCGCGGAGCGCCGACATTTCTGTCGGCCTCGGCATCAGGTCGTCCAGACCGACAAGAATGTCGGCGCTCCGCTGGCAGGTTCATGGGTAGCTTCGACGTCCAACCATCGGCCGCGCATGGGTGCCATGAGCCGGCGAAGCAACGACAGCGTGGTGGCACAGGCTTTCAGTCGGTTCAACCCGAACCGGCTGGAAGCCTATTCCACTACCCGGTTCATGGGTAGGGCTGGGGTGAGGGCAGCTTTGGTTCTTAGAGCGTGTTTGAAAGTTGTTTGGGGGGTAGGGCGAGGCTTCTGCCGAGCTTTGGCGGCGGCGACCCGTATCCTACCGAACGGCTCGGCCGGAGCCTCGCCCTACCGCTGGGCGACTATTTAAACACGCTCTCGCTCTTAGTGAACAGATACAGCCAAGAACCACTTAGGACCGCGCTTTTCCAGGGCAAGAATCCGTTCACCAGACGGTGACCCAAAGCGAAACAAGACCGGAGTTCGGCCCTCCGAATCAGTGTTCACCTGTCGTTCTCTTCTGCATGGATACGACTCAGGTGGCGTATCCGATGTTCGATCGTTGGAGGCAGAAGTATGTTGCTCAGTGGCTGCGCGAGGAATCCGCCGGGGCTGTGTTGGTGGAGTTTGTCGCCGTGCCTGACGATGCGACGCGCGAGGTGCCCAACCCGGCGGGAAAAGGCGCAAGAAAGGTCTTGTCGCCTCCCCCGCAGAGGCGTAGAGTCCTGGCATGAGCACGACGCAGAAACCATCCGGCCTGAGTTGCGTAACGTCAAAGAAGCCAGTGCTTGCCAAACCGCAACTCGTTGCCGAAGTGAAAACCCCCGAGCCGATTTCGGCCAGGCGGTCGCCCAGGCACGCCTTCACCCTCATCGAATTGTTAGTGGTCATCGCCATCATCGCGATCCTGGCAGGCTTGCTGTTGCCGGCGTTGGTGCGTGCGAAAACCAAGGCCCGGCAGCTCCAGTGCGTCAGCAACAACAAGCAGGTGATCCTGACGTTCCAGATGTATGCGGACGACAACCGCGACACCTATCCATTATGCCAAGGTTGGCAGGCGTCCGGCGGCCAGGATGGGCGTTACGATGTCTTTGTGGCGATGACCAACCGGCCTCTTTATCGCTATCAAGGCAATCCTGAGATCTTCCGTTGCCCGGCGGACAAAGGGGACATCTTCCGGGAGCGGAACATTGGTGACTACGTCGCTACCAACTGCTGGGTCCAATACGGCAATAGTTATCTCATGGAGTGGGCGATTGACTATGTCCGGGTCCGGCGGGTGACGGGCGACCTCAACGCGTCGCGCACCAGCGACCAAGGACAGTCCATCAAGACTTCGGAAATTGCCCGCGCACCCACCACTAAGATCATCCAGGGCGACTGGATCTGGCATGCCAACCGGGGCTTCGTGGACAAGAAGAGCATCTGGCACAACTACAAGGGGAAGAGTCTGGCGATCATGGCCTTTGGCGACGGGCACGCCGTGGCCTACAAGTTCCCCACCAGGGACATCAACGATCCGTTCTGGTGGGTAACTCCCGACCCGGCCAACGAATGGTGGTGAAGGCGCAGGATGCAAGGGACATTCCTCGCACCCTGGCACATCGCCGAGGGGGCGGCCCTCGGTTCTCACTTTTGCCCCTCTCCGCCCCGCCGTCCTTACCCAGCAACGGCCCGTTCCGCGTTCCGCACTCCGCCTTCCCTGGTCCTTCCCTCCGCAAGCTGCCATTTTCGTCCTCGCCCGGCCGGAGTCATTTGTCAGCGACTGGCCGCCGTAATAGAGAAAGGCGGCGGAACCCTCGGCAGGCGCGGCGCGGCCGGAGCCTCGCCCTACCACGTCAGGCGTTTTCATACACGCTCTTAGCTCCCCAACTCACGGTGGGATGCTTCCGGGCAAATGGCGGGCAGAGGCGCAGCAGTTCTGCCCATGAACCTCAAAATGCCTTCGTTGATTTCCAACAACTTGCGCATCTTGAGGTTCATGGGCGCAACGCGCGTAAAAAGTTCGGGGTGGTCTCATTTTGGCTGGGAGCGCGGACAATCTTGTCCGCCGGCGCACGCGAACTTGGCACCAAGCGGACAAGAATGTCCGCGCTCCAAGCCAAAATGAGAACTGCGGGCAGATGTGGAGAAGAGGTTGCATTTGGCCAGGAATCTGGTTCACTGCCGCCCGCAAAACGTAATGTGACACTGACTGTGACATGAATGCTTTTCCTGCGGTTGATCCGATTCCGTTGCCGGCACCGGTGTGGCTGTTCAAAGCGCTGCACGTCCTGACGCTGGCCCTGCATTTCATCTCGGTGGAGATGCTGCTGGGCGCGCTCCTGGTCGCGGTGTGGCTGAACTTCCGCGGCGCGAGCCGGCGGGGCGGCGGGGCGTCCAGCCTGCGGCTCAACGCGGCGGCGGTGATCGCCCGGCGGTTGCCGATTGTTATGACCTATGTGATCAATCTCGGGGTGCCGCCGCTACTGTTTGCCCAGGTGCTCTATGGACGGGCGCTTTACACGAGCAGTGTGTTAATCGGAATGTATTGGATCGCGGTGGTCTTCCTGCTTATGGCCTGTTATTGGCTGCTGTATCGCTTCGCGGCGGGCGCGGAGGCGGGCCGGCCGGCCTGGTGGCTGGGCGCGCTGGCCTATCTGCTGGCGGCGGTCATCGCGCGGATTTACTCCACCAACATGACTCTGATGCTGCGACCCGAAGTCTGGCAGGCTATGTATTCGACCACCGCCGCTGGGACCCACCTGCCGCCCTACGATCCCACGCTGGTGCCGCGCTGGTTGTTCATGCTGACGGGTGGTTTCTGGGTGGCCGGACTGTGGATGCTCTGGCTGGCGGGGCGCAGGACGATTGAAGAACCGGTGCGCCGTTACCTGGCGGCCAACGGCGGCTGGCTGGCGGCGCTCGCCGTTTCTGTGCAAGTCGTCGTCGGCTTGTGGGCACTCAGCATGCAACCGTCGGTCGTGTTGGATGGCTTGGGGAAAAACCAAATCTGTAGAATCGCCGGGCCGCTTTGGCTGGCGACGGTGGCGGCGGTGTTCCTATTCGGCGCGTGGGCGGCGTTGAAAAAGCCGAACTCGCGGGCGGTGGGCTATGTCAGCACGGTGCTAGCCTTGGTGGCGATGCTGGCGATGGCGTTCTATCGTGACGGCCTCCGTGATCAAACATTGCTAAGTCATGGTTACGATGTGTGGGATCGCGCCGTGGTGACTAACTGGTCGGTGGTGGCGATCTTTCTGGTGGTGTTGGTGGCCGGGTTGGCTGGCGTGGCCTGGCTGGTGTCGGTAATGATGCGCGCCAAACCTGTGGTGGAGAAAGTAGCGTGATGAGCAAGACATCGAAGAGGGCCGCCGTGCCCGCCGTGGACGAGTTATTAGTCCGACGGACCTTTGTCCGCGTGGCGTTGGGCAGCGTCGGGCTGTGTTATGCGGCGGCGATCGGCTATCCGGTTTACCGCTACCTTGCCTCGCCGGTGGAGAAGTCGGCGGCGCTGGCGGCGATTACCGAGGTGACACTCAAGGACGCGGAGAAGCTGCCAGCGGGCAGCGTGTTGATGTTTAAGTTCGGCCTGCGTCCCAGTATGTTGATCCACCACCAGGACGGGCAATGGGCCGCCTTTGACGCCGTCTGCACGCATTTGGGTTGCACGGTGCAATTCCAGCCCGAGCGCGACATCATTCACTGTGCCTGTCACGGTGGAGAGTATAATCCCTACACCGGAAAGAATGTGAGCGGCCCGCCGCCCCGGCCACTGACGAAGTATGTCGTCAAAGTCGCGGGCGCGGATGTGGTGGTGTCGCGGAGCTGAGGGAGTTACTATGAAAGCGGCGATCAATTCCATATACACTTGGATGGACGAGCGGCTGGGCCTGACGGAGCTGCTTGCCTTTGCGAAGCACAAGACGGTGCCCCAGCACGACCAATCGTTCTGGTATTATTGGGGCGGCATCTCTCTGTTCTTCTTCCTGGTGCAGGCGGTGACTGGTGTGCTGCTGCTAATCTACTACCGGCCTGGCCCGGAGGCCTTTGAATCCGTGCGGCAGATCACCTTCGAGCTTCATTTCGGCTGGCTCATCCGCTCGGCGCATTCTTGGGCGTCCAACCTGATGATCGTAGCCATCTTCGTCCACATGTTCTCGGTGTTCTTCATGAAAGCCTACCGGAACCCACGCGAGTTTGGCTGGTGGAGCGGCATCGTGCTGTTACTGGCAACCATGCTGTTCGGCTTCAGTGGTTATCTGTTGCCGATGAATGAGCTGGCGTTCTTTGCCACTAAGGTGGGCCTGGAAATCCCGGCTTCGATGCCAGTGATTGGTCCCCGTCTGGCCGACCTGGTCCGCGGCGGGTTGGAAGTCAACGAATACACGGTGCAACGCTTTTTCGCGCTGCACATAGTGGTGCTGCCGGCGCTGTTCATCCCGCTCCTCGGCTTCCATCTCTGGTTGGTGCAGCGCCATGGCAACGCCGTCCCGCCCAGCGAGGAGGCCAAACCGGCGGCGCAGCGCCAGACGATCCCGTTCTTCCCTAACTTCATGATGAAGGACTTGGCTCTGTGGCTCATCGCCCTGAACGTGCTGGCGGTCATGGCGTCACTCTTCCCGTGGGAACTCGGACCTATGGCCGACCCGCTCAAACCAGCGCCGCCGGGCATTCACCCGGAGTGGTATTACATGAGCTCGTTCCAGGTGTTGAAGCTGTTTGGCAACTGGTTCCACGGCGCGGCGGGCGAGGCGCTGGGGATCACGATCTTTACGTTGGGGCTGGTGCTGTGGTTCTTAGTGCCGCTCTATGACATTCGCACCAAGGCTGGCCAGCGGGCGCGCTGGGCCACTTACTTCGGCCTGTTCGCGCTGGCGGTGCTGACGATCACGACTATCTGGGGGTATGCGGCCTTGTGAGTGGTTAAATCGTTAAATCGTTAAAAGGTTAGATGGTTACATCGGTCAAAACTTCGAGCTGTGGGGCGGTCAACCCAAGCGAGCCGACAGAGAAGGTATTTCGCACCTTTGAGGACTTGGAGGTTTACCAAGTCGCGCGTGAGTTTCGGAAGGCGATGTATGCCGCGGCGCGGCGGTTGCCGGAATTGGAGAAGTTTGGACTGGCCAGCCAGATGCGCCGGGCCGCCGTGTCGCTCACTAACAACCTCGCCGAAGGCCACGGTCGCTACCACTACGCCGATCAGCTACGCTTCCTGCTGCAAGCCCGCGGCTCGCTGGAAGAGTTACTGGATGACCTGAATGGCTGTGCCGACGAAAACTATCTTCCTCCGGCAGAGACCGAGCTGCTCAAGCAGCAAGGCGGGCGCGTTCTGCGTCTTATCAACGGCTACGGCCGCTACCTTCGCAACCGCAAACTCGCCGGTGGTCTAACACTCAAGGATGCTGCGCCCACTTACTCCACCGCACCCGAAACCGCCCCCGACGAAGATCCCTTCGCCGACGTTTCCGCCGAACGATCTAACGATTTAACAATTTAACAATTTAACAATTTAACAATTTAACAATTTAACAATTTAACAATTTAACAATTTAACAATTTAACCCCTTTAACCTTCCCCCATGAACTACCCCTTCTGGAACGTCCCCCACATCGGCAGCGGTTGGGTGATCGGCCTCATCGCCATCTTTCATATCATGATCTCTCACTTCGCGGTGGGCGGCGGATTCTACCTGCCGATGGCGGAGCGCAAGGCTCTGCGCGAGGGCCGGAAAGACTGGCTGGATACCCTGCGCGGTCACTCCCGATTCTTCCTGGTGCTGACGGGTGTATTCGGCGCGGTGTCGGGCGTCGGCATCTGGTTTGCCATCGGGTTGGCGCACCCGGAGGCGACCAGCACGCTGATCCACAACTTCGTCTTCGGTTGGGCTATCGAGTGGGTGTTCTTCATGGTCGAACTAAGCACAGCGGCGGTCTATTACTACACTTGGGGCCGCATCTCGGACGAGTTACACCTACTGGTCGGCTGGGTCTATGCCGGGGCCTCCTTACTGACGCTGGTCATCATCAACGGCATCCTCGCCTTCATGCTAACACCCGGAGACGCCTGGCTGGCGGTAGCGGGCACGGGCCAGGAAGCCAACCACTTCTGGCAGGCGTTTTTCAATCCTACCTACTGGCCGAACCTGTTTATGCGGACCGGCGTCTGCATCTCCCTGGCGGGCATCTGGGCGCTGGTCACATGCAGCCGGATTGACGGCGACGCGCATCCGGCGCTGAAGACCGACCTAGTGCGCTGGAGCGCTAAGTGGCTACTGCCCACCTTCATCGCCCTGCCGTTCATCCTGGCCTGGTATTTGTTCCAAATGCCAGAATCGCAGCGTGTCCTGCTCTCCCTGGGCATGAGTACCATTGGTCCCGGCGTATTCACGCAAGTAACGCGCACCGTGGTGGTGAACGTGGTGGCCTCGGCGACCATCGTCGGCGTGGTGTATTTTCTGGCCTGGCGCTCGCCGCGAGATTTCAACTTCAGTAGCGCCCTAGCGGTGCTGTTCCTGGGCCTAATAGCTACGGCTTCCGGCGAATACACCCGCGAGATGCTGCGCAAACCTTACGTCATCGGCCGGCACATGTTCTCCAACGGCGTGCGGACCAGTGCGGTAGCAGGGTTCAACCAAGATGGGTACCTGACTAAGTCCCTCTGGACCAGTGCCACCGGCAACCCAGTGCTGGCGCAAGGCGAAGCTATGTTCCGGGGTCAGTGTATGGCCTGTCACACCAAGGACGTCTACCGGCCGATGAAAACCTTGCTCGCCGGGCGCAACCGCGAAGCCATTGGGAATCTCCTAGCCATACTGCACGACTACAAGCCGGACTCCCCTTACCGTGCCTTCATGCCACCGTTAGTAGGCAAGACCGAGGAAATCAGCGCGCTGGGTGACTATCTGGCGACCTTGGTGCCGACGGCGGAACCCGTCGCTCCCGCCCCTGCTGCTGCCGCCAAACCGGTGGCGGCCAAACCGTAGGTGGTCCCACCGCTCCGCCAGCCTCAGAACTCCTGAGCCGAGGAAACAAGGTGAGTCTGCCGAAGGCCCTCACCCGCCCCACGGCCGTTGAATTAAGGAATGACCGGATGCGCGCCGTTCAATGCCAGCTCCGTAGGAGCGCCATGTTTATAGTCACGTCCA
>CAINDV010001345.1 GCA_903847485.1 uncultured Verrucomicrobiota bacterium | reverse complement strand
GGGCGTGCTCCCCGAACCTCGGAATTCGGGTTCAACCCCTCCGGGGTTGTGACGGTTTTTGCGGCGGGTTTCTCCGGGTTGCACCCGGAGCTATTCACGTTTCATCCCTTCGGGATGGTGGTCCCGGTGAGCGCGAAGCGTTTTGGACTGCGGTGGCAGAGCGCAGCGGCGACACCGCTTTTGGGGCGGGAAGCCACCCTGGGAAAGCGGCGTGGCGCTGCGCTTCCCGCCGCACTCCAAAACGCTGCGCGCTGCCGGGCCGGAGGCCGGCGCTCCGCCGGGATGAGCCTGCCGGGGCGAACGGCGGCAAACTGCCCGGCGGGATACGCCTAGCCATGAGCGACTACCTCCGCTGGGTGGGCTGGCAGTTCTACCTGTTGCTGTTCTGGCCTACGCGCTTCCATGCAGAACTAGACTGGGATAACAATGCCAATGCGCCTGTGCCTTCGGAACAGCGGTTGATGTGCCGGCTGAAATTGCTTCCGTGGATCGCATCTTTGGCCGTGTTGGGGAACTTTCTGGTTGGCCTCTTGATTGACCTCTACGGAGGGAAGTTTGATTGGGCTGAGTCGTGGCACGGTGTCGCTCTCGGTGTCGTTCTCGGCGTCGGGTTCGGGGTTCTGTTCGATCAGGCTATAGGCGTTGCTATCGGCATTGTGTGCGGCGTTATATGCGGCTTCTGCTTCGGCGTCGTGTTCGGTATCGGATTCTGGGTCGCGGTCAGCCTCATGGGTGGCTTTGCGATCCCGATCGCGCTCAGCGTCGCGTTTGGCGTCACACTCGGGCTGACGTTGACTGCCGAGCGCGGGAGTGTCGTTCGGTTCGGTATTTTGGTCGGCGTCGTGGTCGGCGTCGTGGTCGGCGTCGTGGTCGTTCTCGGACGCGGTGCGTCCGGTTATACGGCGGTCGCGATAGCATTTCCTTTCTCGTTCTACGTTGTTTACTTTAGACTTGCGAACTACCCGCTTGATGTTTTGCTGGTCGGGCTTGCGTACGCCGCAGCCCAAACCAAGCCCGCAGCGGCCTTCCAATGGTGGCGGCGCTGCCCGGTGTCTTGGAATGAGGTGATCTATCTACCGTTACCGAGAGCAGGCAAGTTCCTCGCATTGGTCACTCGACAGAACCACGAGGAAGGCTTCAAACAAATCGCCTTCATCGCCGCCGAGCGTCCGCTCCAGCGGCGCGTGGCTTTGGAGGCATTGACCGAGTTGGCTTTCGGCGACTTGGAGTCGAATGACGCCGCTACCATCTCGTTCGCATCCGAACGTTTGGCTTGGACCATCCAGTCCCCGCTCGCCCTGCCGGAGGATTTCAACGAGGCTCTGCCGCAATTTGAGGGCGTAGCGCGTCAAGCCGGCCAGTTCTTGTCCCTTTCCAGCCCCTACCGCAAAGCCGACGCCCTGAAGCGCGCCCTCGCCGAGGTGGACGCGCTGCAAAAGACGCTCATCGCCTCGCGCGGCAAGTTCGCGCCGCGCCTGCTGCAAATCGCCAACCGCTGGCGCGAGCTGCTGGAGGCGGAGCAGGCCAGGTTGAAACAACTCACCGCCGAACGGCGCGAGATTCCCAATCCGTTCATCGCCGGCAACCTGGTGAGCGAACCGAACGCGAGCGTCTTCGCCGGCCGGCAGGACGTGGTGCGGCAAATTGAAGATAGCCTGCTCGGCACGCGGCAGTCGCCCACGCTTTTGCTCCATGGTCCACGGCGCATGGGCAAGTCGTCCATCCTCGCGCAACTGCCCCGGCTGCTGGGGCCGGACTTCGCGCCCGCCATGCTCGACTGCCAGAATCCCGCCGTCGCCAGTGGCGAGGCGTCCATAGCGTCGCTGCTGCGCTACCTCTCCGCGTCGCTCAGCGAGGGCTTGCAGCGGCGGCGCGTGGCCGTGAAGCCGCTCACCGCCGAGGAACTGGCACGCGAACCGTTCGCCGCGTTCGATGCCTGGCTGGACCGCGTGGAGCAGGCCATGCCGTCCGCGATGAGCGCCTTGCTTTGCTTGGACGAATACGAGCGGCTCCAACGTGCGCTGGACGCCGGCTGGGGCGGGGATTTCCTCGATGCGCTGCGGCACACGCTCCAGCATCGCCAGCGCCTAGTGCTGCTGTTCACCGGCGTCCACACGTTCGCCGAAATGGGGCCGGCGTGGACGGACCGGTTCATCAGCGCCCGCCGGGTGCGAGTGAGTTTCCTCCAACCGGACGACGTGCGCCCGCTGCTGACGAAGCCGATCCCGGAATTCGACCTGACCTACGCGCCCGGCGCAGTTGACGCCGTCATCGCGGCCACGCGCTGCCAGCCGTTCCTGGTGCAGGCGGTGGCGTTTGAGCTGGTGCAATATCTCAACAAGCAGCAGCGCAAGGAAGCCACGCCCGCCGACGTGGCGACGGCCATCACCCGCGCGCTGGAAAACGGCGGCGAGTACTTCGCCAACGTCTGGACCGACGCCGGGGCGGAGGGGCAGGCCATCTTGCGGGAGCTTGCCAGCAACCGATCTGCCGTTGTAGGAGCCGAGGTAACGAGGCTCCAATCTTCGCCGACGGGAAGCGAAAGCCTCCCCACGTCGGCTCCTACAGGCGCTTGGAAATGGCTCCGCGAGCATGACGTGCTGGATGACGCCGGCCGCTTCGCCGTGCCGATGGTGGAGCGGTGGGTAAGGGAGAATGCGGGCTGAGCTATTCCCTCTGGCAAAGGTTCGCGTGAGATTGCGGCGGGGGCGTTGGCGACGGTTCGCTCTAATTAGATCCTCCCGGCAACCTATCCAACCGTCAGGAAGGTCTTCACCTATTCCCCTTCGCCGCAAACCGTCAGGTTACCTCGCCAACGCAGTCCCGAACTCGCCCGGCCACTTACAGCAACCGCCGTGCACTGGTTTCCTGGGAGCACCGTTTATCCTGAATTCGGCAGTTGGAAATAGAACAACGAAGAAACAAAGCAACTAAGCCGTGTCTATGCAGTAGGACGGGCGTCGCGCCTGTCTCTAACATCGTCTGGGACGGCTTTCCGGTGCGGATTCTCATGGCCAGGAACGGTCACCATTTAGTGAGGCCGGGGAATGAAGATGGAGACAGGCGCGCCGCCTGTCCTACGCCGCCGGCCACGGCTTTGGTGTGGCTTGCGCCTGCATAGTTACGGCTAAGACCGGGTTGGAAGCAAAGCATCAGGGCGTGATAGGCTTCACCTTTCGGGGGAATGGTTTGACTGGCGGCCAACGGTAAGCTTGGCATTGTGACTCGGTCTTTGCAGTGCTACCTCTCAGAATCGTCGCTCGTCGCGAAGATTTTCCCAGCAGGCTGGAGCGCCGGTTTGCAACCGGCTTTGCGTGGTAGGTTGTTCCAAGCCGGTTGTAAACCGGCGCTCCACTTTGGTTGCGGCTTCGCCGCGCTATGTCTTGGTTCCTTTGTTGTTCAACTGCCGTTGCTAGGTTTATTCCCTGGCCTTGGTGTCAAAGAGAATGGTGACCGGGCCGTCGTTGAGGAGCGCCACTTGCATGTCTGCGCCGAATTCCCCGGCCTGCACGGGTTGGCCGAGGTCGGCAACGAGGCGGCACAGGAAGGCTCCGTAGAGCGGAATGGCGACTTCTGGCCGGGCGGCGCGGAGGTAGGAGGGACGGTTGCCTTTCTTGGTGCTGGCCAACAGTGTGAACTGACTCACCACGAGAATCCCGCCGCCGATTTCCTGCACGGAGCGGTTCATCACGCCGGCCTCGTCGGGAAAGACGCGCAGCCGGACGATCTTGCCGCTAAGCCACTCAATGTCTTCGGCAGTGTCGGCGGCCTCTATGCCCAAGAGGACGAGCAAGCCGGTGCGGATAGCGCCACGGACTTGACCCGCGATGGTGACGGAGGCTTCGGAGACGCGTTGGATGACGGCGCGCATGGAGTGGTGGAGTGAATCTATTTCGGCACCGGGCGGCGGAAGACCTTGTGGATAGCAGCTTGGTCGGTGGGCTTGATGATCAACTCGTCAATGTTGACATGCGCCGGACGGGTGGCGAGCCAGAGAATCGTTTCGGCAATGTCTTCCGCAGTTAGGGCGTTCATGCCTTCATAGACCTTCGTGGCGCGAGTGGCGTCGCCCTTGAAGCGAACGATGGAAAACTCCGTTTCCGCCAGGCCGGGATCGAGCGTGCTGACGCGGATGCCGGTGCCGTTCAATTCCAACCGCAGTGCGCGGGTGATCTGTAACTCGGCGGCCTTGGCGCCGCAATAGGCGGAGCCGCCTTCGTAGGCGGTGTGCCCGGCGATAGAGCCGATGTTAATGATGGAAGCCCCGGCGTCGTGCGGCATCAGCGGCAGCACGGCGCGGGTCACTCGGAGTAGGCCTAGGGCATTGCTTTGGAACATGGCTTCCCAATCGGCGTCTTTGCCTTCGGCGACGGTGTCCAATCCGTGCGCGCCACCGGCGTTGTTCAGGAGAATATCCACGCGACCGGTCGTCATTCCCGCCCAGGCGGCGAAGACGTTGACGCTGGCGGTAGAGGCGACGTCCAGCGCGTGAAAATGCGCCTCGGGCGAGCCGACGGCGCGGGCCTGGGCGCTAACTTGCTCCAATCTCTCCAGGCGGCGGGCACCGAGCAGGAGCCGCGCGCCCTGCTTCGCAAAGGCAACGGCCGCCGCCGCACCGAAGCCGCTGGAGGCGCCGGTGATGAGTATCCACTTATCGGTAAGCGATGTGTTCATGGCGCAATGATTACCCAAGAAGGCCGGGAGTTGGAAATTCTTTTCTGAAGTCCGTCGGAGGTGGGCGGGTTATCCTGAATGACGAATGACGAAAGAATGACGAAGTCCGAAGCCCGAAACCTGCCTGTCTGCGTGCCCCGCACAGGTAAGCTGCATCCTTGATTGGACGGTTCGTAAGGCTGGCATATAACCGATCCGGCAGCGGCGATTGGTCGTTCGGACTTCGTCATTCATTCGTCATTCATTCGTCATTCATTCGTCATTCATTCGTCCTTCTCGCTTCGGGCCTATTTCAACCGCGTAGAGTGGTCTTGCAGCCAGATCACGTCCGGGTTGTTGGGGGAACTGAAGATGTCCGACACAGTGCCATTGAAGACCAACGGCGGCATCGTGCGGTCATCGCGCCAGCGGTGAATCTCGGCGTGACCGTCCACGAATGACAAACCACCGGTGCGGTGGTGGTAACTCGCGGGCAGGTCGTAGAAACCGGCCTGTTCGGGGTGATCCGGCCAGCCCGTCATGTCGGTCGCGAAATTGCCCCAGTCCACGCTGTCCTCGCGCATGTCCATCAGCAGAAACGTCCGGCTCGGGCCGGGATCAATGAGTTCGTTCATCTTCGAGAAGACCCGCCACTTACTACCGCCCACCACGTACCAGTCTGGCGGGCCGCCTAGCCAGCCGCCGGAGAGCGCGCCGTCGGTGCCGCCGAAGCCGCCTACCCAGAGGTTCATAGACATGCTGCGGACCCGGGGTTTGCGCACGCCGTTGACCAGCAGCGACGAGTGGTCGGCGGGGCAGCGCCAGATTTCAGTGGAGTTACCACAGTAGGACCACAGCGGACTGCGTTTAATCGTCACGTCGGGATCCCAGTTGGCGGCATTGTTCGGGTCGAAATCAAGGTCGCCCAGAATCCAAGAGTAAGGATCAAGCTCGGGCCGCACCGGAGTGCGGCTGGCAAAGGGCAGCACGTCCGCGTTGTCGTCGCAATACATGCGCCAAGCCAGCGTCAACTGCCGGTGACTGTTCATGCAGGACAGGCCCTGCGCCTTTTGCCTGCCCCGCACCAGCATCGGCAGAAGCAATCCTGCCAGTATGGCGATGATGGCAATGACTACGAGTAACTCGATCAGTGTGAAGGCCGACCGAGCCGTCAGTCGCGGCTGGCTGCGGAGTGGATTGGCGGGGAGGATGGACATAGTGTTCCGAACCGGGGGGGACCCGCTCAGTCGAAGTACTGTTTCATCGCGTTCTGCACCCGCCAATAGTCGGGCCATTCGTCGGGGGCCACATACTGAAAATACTCAACGAAAACCTTGGGCACCTGCCAGCGCCAACGTTCGACGTGGCCGTCGGCAAAGGAGAGGCAGGCACCCCGGCGATGGCGGTTGGCGGGCAAATCCCACCAATAGTCTTGGATGCCCCCGAAACCCTTCGTGGGAATGCCGAACATGGAATCAATGATCGCGTCTTCGTGGACATCAATGAACATGAAGAGTTGGGCCGGTCCGGGGTCGTGGATCTGGGTGAACTTTTTGAAGCTGGGGCTGATCCGCGTGGCGACGGTCCAACTGGCGTCGTCGAACTCCGGGCAGCCGTTGATGGACTGGCTCAGGTTGTAACTGCGGGTGCGGAGTTGGTTGCCCGGCAGCGGGTTCCAGTTAGCGTCCTGAACGACGGATTTATCGGCGGGACAGTGGTAGATGGCAGTGGAGCGGTTGTACGGAAAAAGCAGGCCGCTTTCGATGTTAATGGTGGTGGTATCGGTGCGGGTGTTGCCCAGGCACCAAGTAGCGCCTTTTTGGGAAGCGGCCGGAGGATTGGTGCCGGTGGTGCCGACAAAGACGAAGTTGTTGGGCGGCAGGCAATCGTTGCTATCTCCGGTGTAGAGTTGGGCGCAGATGCCTAACTGTCGGAGGTGATTCTGGCACACGGTGTCCAAGGTCCGGGCCTTGGCCTGGGCCAGGGCGGGCAGCAGCAGCCCCGCCAGGATGGCAAGGACGGCAATAACCACCAGCAACTCCACGAGAGTGAAGCCAGCGGCAGGACGGCGCGGCAGTCCTGATAAGTGTTGGTTGCGGGTGCTCATAGAAAGCAAATGCGTGAATCGGGACCGGCTGAGAACGGAGTGAATATGTACCTGCGCGGCGGAGTTGTAAATAGACTGCTGGTTCTCGGTTCACTGAATGGTGACTGGTTGGAGGGGGCGCAAGCAGGCGTTTCCCTCTGCGTTCATCGCGTCTCAGAGCCTGTTTGAAAATGCCTGCCGCGGTAGGGCGAGGCTCCTGCC
>CAINDV010001344.1 GCA_903847485.1 uncultured Verrucomicrobiota bacterium | reverse complement strand
TTTCCGCCGGCGTAATAATTAGTTTCGTTCGTTTTCTGCCCAGGCCAGAGTTTACACCCTGACCTGGCCATTTACCAGATATTTCTACCGATTATTATAGGGGAATGGTATAACTATGCAGTTGGTGGTAGGGCGTGGGCTTCCTGCCGATCCACGCTGGGCTTGAGGCCAAGGCGTCTGTCCGTCACCCCGGATGATCTCACTTTCAAGTGGCTGGCCGCCGCCAACGAAAAAGGGGACATTGTCTGCGTCAGCCGCAGCTCGGCAGAAGCCTCGCCCCACCGGCTAATGAATAGTTACGGCTAAGCTGGCCAGTGGGGGATAAGGCCGCCAGTGGCGCGGCTTTTCGGGCGCGGCCCGCTGGCGGCAGGCGTGCGCTACGAGCCGGGGGCGGTCAGCGGTTGGAGCTTCTGCTGGCGCAACGCCTCGGTGCGGAGGACCAAGGCGAGGCGCTCTTCATCGGTGACGGCAGGCTGGCCGATCTGCTGCATCACCGCAGCCATCTCGCGGTCCAACGCCTGATTGCGCAGCGTCTTTACCACGTCGAGTAACTGCTGCTCCCGGTTCGGGATGACGCGGTCCAGAGTCGCGACTTCGGAAGCCAGTTGGCGCAGCGCCTCGTCTTCGCAGGAGGTCAGAAAGTCCGCCAGGCCGTGCCAGGCGTCGTCCGCCTCCAAGTCCAACCGCAACGCCACCAGTCGGTGAGCCAGCGGATGCTGCACCCAGTCGCGGTCGAGGATCACGGCGAGCGTCCGCGCCAGATGATCGTCCGAAAACAGCAGGCGCAGCAGCCATTGCTCCTGCGTGCCGGGCGGCTCGGCGGGCAGCGATTCGAAATGCTCCTCCTCCGCGACGTCGGCGGGGGCCGCCCGCTGGCTGAGGGCGGCGCGGCGGAATTCCGCCCGCACCGCCTCCGGGGCGACGCCCAGCCGCAACGCGGTCTTCTGGGCGTAGGTGTCGGTGAGCACGTCGTTCCGGGCCTTGTGGACGGCTTCGGCCATACTGCGCAGGATTTCCAGACGGCCTTTGTCGGTGGTGAAATCGTTCAGGCGGCAAAGGCGGCCGAGGTAGTAATCGAAGAAACCTTCCGCCTTGGCGATCAACTGCCGGAAGGCCTCGCCGCCTTGCTCTTTGATCAAACTGTCCGGGTCGTGCGGTGCGGGCACCACCGCGACGCGGATGGCCAGGCCGGAGGCGAGCAGGCTGTCGAGCGAGCGCACGGCGGCGTTCTGGCCGGCCTCGTCGGAATCGAAGCACAGCACAACTTCGTCGGTGTAGCGCTTGAGGATGTGGGTGTGGTCGGCGGTGAGCGCGGTGCCTTGGGGCGCGACGATGTTCTGCACGCCCGCCATGAAGCAGGCGATGAGGTCAAGCTGCCCTTCACAGATGATGGCAAAGTTGGCTTCGCCAATCGCCTTTCGGGACTTGTCCAAACCGAAGAAGAGTTTGCTCTTCCGAAAGATCGGCGTCTCCGGCGAGTTGACGTACTTGGCTGTCTTTTCGTCACCGGCAAGAATGCGCCCGCTGAAGCCGACGACGCGACCCAGTTCGTCGCAGATCGGAAACATCAGCCGGCCCCGGAAGCGGTCGTAGAAACGGTCGGTTTCCTCCTTGCGAATGACCAGCCCAGCCTGCTCGACGAGCGGCAGCGGATGGCCCTTGCTCTTGGCCCAGTTCACCGTGTCGTCCCACAACTCCGGTGCGTAGCCGATGCGGAAAAGCTTCACCGCCTCGGCGGAAACGCCGCGCTTGGCCAGGTAGTCGAGGACGATCTGGCCGGCGGCGTCGTTGGTGAGCGCGGACTGCC
>CAINDV010001343.1 GCA_903847485.1 uncultured Verrucomicrobiota bacterium | reverse complement strand
TGTTGCTTCATTGTTGTATCCATTCCGGCCACGGTAACAGGACTTTTGGCACAACGTATTCCGCAGAAGCGTTTTCCACCCCCGCCCGGGTAACAATACTTTTGGCGCAATTCGCAATTACAGCAAGTCCCGACTAAATCTTGCCGCCAGCATCTTGTTCTTCATTGTCAAGAAGTGCGGCGGTCAACTGGTGTCAGAGCAAGCACAAATACCTATTTAGCAATCCCCGAAAGTTGGGCCTTATGTAAGCGCCATTCCCCCAGAGGGTCGCCCCTTGGGCGCGGTTGCGCACGCGGTGATAATTCTGGAACTGCGCCAGGCCGCCCAAGCCCAAGAGGCGGAGGATGGAACTGACCGTGCGTTTGCCCGGCGCCAAAATGGCGCCGAGCAGGAGGGCTTGGGCAAAAGGCCAGACGCGGGTGGAGAACAACGGCGCAAAGGTCTGCACCAGCCCCACGAATTCGGAATCCGGATGAAATAACATCCGCCCGTTATGCCACGGGAGCTCAGACAAATACGGTCCGACCTCCCCGGAAAAAGGGATAAAGTCGTGCTAAGACCCAATCCCGCGTTGGCGGAACCGGCTGGTTACACTTGTTGCGTCCAATAGTCATGGCCAAAACCGCCACCAGCCTATATCTCGGAATGCCTCCCAAAAGCGATCGCCGAAGAGTCCCGCGATCAGTCCAAGAAACAGTGCCCCTCCTCCGGTGCAAAGCAGACCGGCTATGGCAGACTGTCCATCGAGCGCCCAGGCCCAAATACCAGTGCCAAGGAGACCGCCGAGCACAGCGCCAAAGACGAAGTGAACGAAGAACCCAGTCCAAGAGAAGCCTTCATGGTCAGGCATAAACGTGCCCGTCTATTTGCCTAACGCCAAGCTCAGCGCCCGTCGCCGGAGACGCCCGGCGACTGCAACTGGCGCGGCCAATGTTTTCCGAAGCGTCCGTCGGCCCGGCGGGGTAGCGGTTGGCTACTGCGCACTGGTTAGGCCACTCAGTCATAGAATCGCTTTCGGGCGGAGCGATACTGTGAAATGGATGCCACCAGACCGCCCACAATAAGCGCAACGCTCGGCCAAAACATGAGGAAAGCCAGGATGCCAAATCCTACCGGATTAGGGTTCGGGTCTTTGGTCAATCCCAGTGCGGCTAGCAAAATGGTAACAAGCAACGGGCCACTCCCCACCGCCAAGATAAGAACACCAACCCAGAAGAGCCGGGAGAGTCGAAAAGTTGGAGGCTGCTTTTTACCGGATTCGTTCATGGTGAGATCCTGCGGTCTAACACTCCGGCTCAGGCCGGCCGGGCCAATGGGGTTCGACTGGCAACAGCAGCGTGCAGCCGGCTTTGCCTGTAGCCGGCTTGTTCGGCCAAATCTTGAGTTGTAAATTCATTCTATGAACGGCGCGGCACTGCGGTCACTGCCCGGTGCGCAAGCGCCATACATCATTGTAACTCACCCGCGCCCGGAAGTTACCCCCTCCGAGAAGCCAGATCGAGTCCGCAAAGGTAACGGACGTGTGCTCGGCGCGGCGCGGCCACCTGGCGGCCGGAAACACCTCTGTCCAGGTGCTGCCGTCGGAGGAACTCCAGACGTCGTTCTGTGGGCCACTGCTGGCAGATAAGACTGACCCGCCGAGCAGCCATATCTGGCCGCCCCAACTAACAGCGGTCGCTCCCATCCGCGGCGTCCATCCCGCGGTGGTGGCGACCGGCGTCCAATTAACCCCGTCGGAGGAAGACCACACGTCATTCCTGAAGCGGCCGACCATTCCGTCCTTCGAGGCGAAGCCAGCCCCCCCGACGACCCAGATCCGGTCCCTGTGAACTGTGGACGCGTGGTAGCTTCGTCCTCCCCAGGGTGCCGCATCTGTTACCAAGACCCACTGTTCGCCGTCACTCGAACTCCATACATCGCTGAGTTTGTTCTCCCCGCTAGAGTCCTCGCCTCCGATCAGCCAGATGCGATCGTGGAAAACGACCGCCGTATGGTGGCCCCGCCCAGGCCAAGGAGCCACCGCCTTAGTCTTCGTCCAGGCAACTCCGTTGGACGAGGACCAGACGTCATTGAGATAGACATTGCGCTTCGCCAACTCATGGTAGGAAAGGCCGCCCAAGACCCAGATACGATCCTTGAACGCGACGGACGCGTGATGGCACCGAGCCTGCCACGGAGCCGTGGCGACCGCCGGTGACCAGTCTGCTCCATCGGGAGAGAACCAGACGTCGTTCCGATGAGTCTGCCCACCAGCTTCGCACCCGCCAAGGATCCAAAGTCTCCCCTGCAGGACTGCACAGGCGTGGCCGTCCCGGGCGACCCAAGTTGCCTGGTGGGTGACTTCACTCCAACCGGCCCCGGGGGCACCCCGGCACGCCGCGACGGCAAGTAAGAGGGCACCGCAAACCGACCAGACAGACGGCCCCGCGCCCGGCTCCCGATGAAAGCCGGCCGGTAACCACTCGCAGCACAGTCTAAGTTTCATAGCGCATTCTCCGTTCAGTGTATCGTCGAATGGAATCACTGAGGTGCGCCGGGCTTCGGTGTCGCCTCCGATGACTTGTTCGATTTCTCTGTTTGTGTCTTTGCTCTGAGATCGTCGCCGTAGATGTCCATTGTCGTCCAGCCAAGAATGAAGCCGAGCAGTTCTCCTGGATTTAAACCCAGGCGAAGCGACCGGATAATGGCGACTACAACCTCAACTTGCGAATAATACTCGGGTTGATCTGCAACGCCAATAACAGGAAGCGGAGCTTCAGCGAGAAATCCCTTATGCCGCTTGTTCGGCACATCTAATTCTAGTTCGCGTTCAAGGTGAGACTAACGATCCAAGGCCAGGCGCAGATACTCCGCACCCGGTCGCGATCTGCCGCCAGGCGTGGCAGGCCCGCCTCCAAGGTGCGCACCACCCCAGCCATGTCTGAGAACACCCGGTTCGGAAATTCCTGCTCGCGAAGCTCATCCCCCAGATGTTCCTGCGGATTGAGTTCCGGCGAATAGCCCGGCAAGCGGTGCAGACAGATGTTCTCCGGCACCACCAGCGCCTTGGCGACAGGCGAACTGGCCCCGTCCACGACCATGACGATGAAGTCCTCCGGGTGGACGGCCCTGACCTGTGCCAGGAAAACTCCCATCGCTTCGGTATTCATGACCGGGCCAATCCGCCAGTCCAGTTCTCCCTCCAGCGGGCTAACCGCGCCGTAAACATATTGGAACTCCCGTTCGTAGCCATTGTCCACCACCGGACGCTGCGGCGCGGGAGCCCAGCAGCGCCGGATCCGCACCCTCCGTCCAAAGCGGGCCTCGTCTTGAAACATTAACCGAACATGACGCCCCTTGACCACCTCGGGTGTCATTCTATTCCTCAAACCTTAGCCTGAAGCTCAGCAACGCCTCGGCGGGGGAAAAAAATGGTTGCCATGACATCACCTATGGGGTGATACTGTGCCCATGCCGCTGTTCACCAAACGCAAGCCCAAGCTCCATCTCGAATTCACCAACTCCGACCAGGCCAGCGCCCATGGTGGACAGGTGCTCGTCGATGCCCTGTGCCGCCGCTTCAACCTCTGGCAGCGCCTCCAGGCGGAAC